>JBFKTM010000772.1:0-1516 GCA_041636295.1 Oleiphilaceae bacterium | reverse complement strand
TCTTATTACATTCTGATTGAAGTGCTTCAGGTACACAATCAGCTACGCTATAGAGACGTAAGCACAATTGAGCTGCCTCGTTATAGGAAAGCCCTTCTGGAAACGATCTCTTTATTAAGAACTCTAAAGTCATAATTACGTTTAACAGCTGATTCATGGGGATAGCCATATATAGCCACCGTTACCAAATATAGACACAAGTATCCAGATTTAGACCCATGTGTCTACATCTAGCAACCACTCTACGCTTACCATGTATCTATATCTGTACACCCTAATCCAATGGCAAAACAATACCCAAAACTAAATGACTTTCCAGTCATTTCGCCATAACGCCACACCTACCCAGCAGTTATTTTTAAAAAACACCGTTTTGCTACATTGATGCAGCAGTTAAACATTCGAAAAATGGATACCCACCTTCGCGGTGGTCCGACATCTCGGTAAAACAAGGTGCTTAGTTAGCTCTTATCCAGAATCATTTGTGCGTCACCCTTCGGCTTCAAGGTGAATTGCGAAGCAAGAGAAGGCCGCCTGGGCGGGACCGAAGCCCCCCCAAGCCGTTTTACACTCAGTGAACAGTATGAGGCTAGCCAGACCGGAAACAAAATGCTGCTCCCAACACGCCGATATTTGCAATTATATTAGTCAGATATCTCAATAGAGGGCACCTTGCTTTACCAATAACGTTTTTTGTTAAAACGCCAAACTCTCTGCTACTTTAAAGTCAAAGATTTCAGAAGAGTGAATCAACCATGCGCCTGCTTATTCTCCTACTTGCCCTCTCTATCCTGTTGTCATCGAATACTTATGCAAACAGTGGGCTGATCAGTATCAAAAGCGCGCACTCGGTTAAAACAACCGCTGGCCGTTTGATTAACACCCTAAAATTAAAGGGCATGACACTGTTTGCAAGAATCAATCATGGGGCGGCTGCTCACAAAGTTGGAAAGCCGCTACGCCCCACTGAACTCATTATCTTTGGTAATCCCAATGTGGGAACGCTACTGATGCAATGCAGCCAAAGTGTCGCAATCGACCTGCCACAGAAAGCCCTGATCTGGGAAGACGAATCGGGCCAGGTATGGTATTCCTACAATAGTCCGAAGTACTTGGCTGAGCGGCATAAGATCAATGGATGTGAAGAGGTTATCAATAAAGTAACCCACGCTTTGGAAAATTTAGCCAAAGCAGCGACCAAACGTTAACGTCAATGTTAACATTAAGGTTTACTCTGTTACGGAACCATTAGGCTACCCTGAACCGTAGTTTCCAAGGAGATCAATTGTGAAATTTAAAGGCGTCATCATCAGCGTGTTAATTTTGTTTACGGCCTACACTGCCTATACGATGTCCATTGCCCAGCAATCACTGCTCAGTTTCGGCATTCAGTTAATTTCCAGCCCGGATACCGCTCAAGTCGTAATTGACTTGTATATTATGGCGGTTCTCGCCATTGGCTGGATGTATCAAGACGTTAAAAGCAGAGGAAAGCCCATTACCTCGTGGCTCCCCT
>JBFKTM010000771.1:0-1537 GCA_041636295.1 Oleiphilaceae bacterium | reverse complement strand
GGCCCTTCATTGTCGAATGAGAAACTACCGTATGAACTATTTTTAGGCTCAGGGTGATTCCGTCCGATACTCACTTGACCACCTGCATGTTCACTATAAGTTAGTGGATTGGCAGCAGCGCTTTGCGGTAGAGGATCGTGGTTATAGCAGGGGGACAGTGGATTAAGTGAGAAGCTGTATTTAAGGTCGGTGAGCATCAGCTCCTGATGTTGCTGCTCATGATTGATTCCCAATATCAGCCGACTGTAAATCGCTTGGTTTTGCAGCGGTTGATCTGAACTGAGTATCTCTAGCAGCTGCGTTGTTACCTGTCTGCGGTACTCATACACTTGCTTTACGGTGGGGCGAGATAACAAGCTTCGCTGGGCACGAGGGTATTGTTGGCCAATACCGTTGTAGTATGAATTGAACAAATACTCGAACCCCGGATGGTAAGGGGTATAGGTTTTTACAAAGGGTTTCAGGATGAAGGTTTCAAAAAACCAGCTGGTGTGGGCGAGATGCCATTTCAAGGGGCTCGTATCGCACATGCCTTGCAGGCATAGATCCTCAATATCTAGTCCGACGCATAGACGTTCTGTCTGATCTCTGGTTTCCTTGAAGGTACTGGATAGCGTCCGGATGCACTCTTCCATAACCTGCCTGCCCCGTTATTTTTCTTCTTGCTGTCGTGACTTAATAAGATAGATGAAAATAGCAGGAAGGTCAGGTTTTACCGGTAATTTATCTTTATTTGCTTATTCGACCCAGCAATAGATCCCAAGTCATCCTAAAGTCGCCTATCAGACTGTAAAAAGGGTGCTGAAATGTTGCCGGTCGGTTCTTTTCGAATACAAAATGGCCAATCCACGCAAAGCCGTAACCGATAACCGGCAGTAACCAAAGCAGTGCCCATTGCTGGGTGAGTGCAGCGATCATGCTTAGTGCAATTATTGAAAGCGTGCCTATGACATGCAGTGTTCGGCAGGTCGAATTTTGATGTTCTGATAAATAGTAGGGATAAAACTCATTGAATGAGTGGTAGCTCTTTTTATCGGACATTACATTGGTCTCACGATAGTATTGTTAAAAGAGTTGCCTCATAGTGGGCGCTGTTGTGTTTACTATACGATAGCGGGAGTCTGTACGCTTATCTTTAGAGAGTGTAGTTATGGTATTTCGGGACAAAGTGACGAGCCGATGTGATGGCCATATAGCTATCATTGATACTAGATCATAGGAACGAACCGTCACTGTTCGTTCCTATGCTCTTCTTAACTTTATTGTCGCTTTAAATCTGTTAATTAAGATTGCGGCGACTTGCCATGGTTACATGAGCGTTGACGCTCCAGTTGTAACTTAAGCTGGGCTCGATTTCGATTTTCTCTGGCAGGTTTGGTTTATAGTGGCGAATGAACTCTTCAACACCGCCACTCGGGGTAAAGTCGGCGGCAAACCATTTGAATATCTTTGATACATGCAGTGTATTCCCCTTTTGATGGGTGCCTTTGTGGTCCTGAGCCAGGAACGTTACCACCTGATCATCCAGTTGTTGGTT
>JBFKTM010000770.1:0-1542 GCA_041636295.1 Oleiphilaceae bacterium | reverse complement strand
TGCAACGGCAATATAAGGTTCGTGACTGTATTGTTCGAAGAACTGCCATTGAAGTACTTTGGCTCGTTTGAACCGGTCGCTCGGCAGATAACTAGTGCCTTCGGCAAGGTAATTAAGTATGGCGTTGGATTCCCAAAGAAAGGAGCCGTCGTCCAGCTCCAGCGTTGGAATTTTTCCATTAGGGTTCTTGCGTTTGAACAAGTCCGTTTGTGTATCACCTTTGAGAATATCTATGGCAATCCACTCGTGTTCTATATCCAATAGTGCCATCAATAACTTAACTTTATAACAGTTGCCTGATTTTATATCACCGTAAACTTTTAGCATTTCATTAGATTCCAACGTTATGTTTCTCTGTTCGCCTTTTACTAACTCTAAGACTGCGCTTCTTTTTCAATTGCTTTGAGTCGAGCAGGTCTGTTGACTAAACGCTCTAAATAGGCGACTAGATTTGCCTGCTCTGTGGGCTGTTTAAAATTCACTCCCCACATCAGGGTATGGCCAAGCAGAATATCGGCTGCACTGAAACTGTCTCCGAGAATATAATTATTGTCACCCAGCCCTGTGCTCAGTAGCTCCAAGGCTTGCTGATACTCCCAGGCCGCTGTTTCAAAAATTTCGGCTACACGTCGTTCTTTGGGGAGTGCAAACTTGTGCTTTCCGATTGTCCAGAGGGGTTGTTCCAGTTCGGCAATGGCAAAGCAAGCCCATTGATCATAACGCCCTCTCAATGCTGTACCGGGAGTCGGCATTAGCGGTGCTTTGCCGTACTTATCGCCCAAGTAGCTTACTATGGCGGCTGATTCGGTGAGTATTAGGTCATCATCTGCCATTGCAGGCACCTTGCCGGCTGGATTAATGGCACGAAACTCAGGTGAGTAGCCTTCGCCTTTCATTAGGTCGATGTACTGGAAGGTATAATCAAGGCCGAGTTCTTCCAACATCCAGGTGACACGGGTGGTACGGGTTTTAGGGTAACCATATACGGTAATCATGTTAAAACTCCTTTTTATATCTGGCAGTAGTGTACGCCAATTACTTAGATGGAAGGACCGGTTGCTGCATGTTGCATTGGATAACAAGCATAGCAAGCGTCGCGATCATTTGTCTCGATGTTTAGTAAGTAATCATTGTAAACATTAGGTAAAAGCACTAGGCTAGTCACCGATATAAAGCATCATCAAAGGTGCCCTGAAAAATATTCCTGCATTGACTAAATATTCCTGCACGAACTAAACGCTCCTGCATGAATTAAACGCTCCTGCATTAACTAAAAATAGTATGCTTTTGGCGAGTCGATCCAGAGTGAAAAGAGACAAATTTATGGTAATTGATGACTATTTAAAACAGGCCCGTGAACAAAATTCAATGGTTATTCACCCTAGCTGGGGGCAGGGGCGCACCACGTTTGGTGGATTATCTGCGGCGCTACTGCTTGAAAAGATGCAGTCAGATCTTGGCGAAGAGCGTTATTTAAGGTCGCTAAATGTCAATTTTTGTGGGCCGCTACTGACCGACACGCCTTTTCAACTCGAGCAGCAT
>JBFKTM010000769.1:0-1626 GCA_041636295.1 Oleiphilaceae bacterium | reverse complement strand
TCAGTATCTGGATCGCAGTAGCAATGTCAGTGTCGTCTCAGGCACCCAGCCTCTCGAACAATTGGTTAAACTAATAATGAGCCACCGTATAGACACCTTCCCCGAAAACAGAATGGTAGTTGAGTATTACATGAGCCACCATAGACTAAAAGGCAGGCTTAAAATTGCCGGGAGCTTTCATAAAACCCATCTTTACGTCAGCTTCAGTGAAAAGAGTGAGCATTTTGAGCGGAATGCCAAACTCCTGTCAGAGGGCATTATACATCTCCGAAAAAGCGGTCACCTCACAGAGATTCTCTCTAAATATGGTGTTAAAGATTGGCAGATGCAACCAACACCATAACCGTTTGTGCCGTTATCGGTGCGCCACAAGTTACAAGTCACTATCGTTGCTAACACTCTATATTATTTTTCCATTAATCGAAAAATTGACAAGCATCAAATCAATAAACAAAATTATCCTTTAAATACAACTACATGCGACCTTATGTCGCATGTTATCCAAGCCAACTTTCCGTTATATTCCCGCCATCAATCGCGCCCTTAACAATTCGTCCCTTCAAAGGGTCATAACGGATTCAAAGGGTTATCAGGGTTAACACGCTCATCGGCCTACACTAAGCATGAATAGAACGATTCATCTCAGCATTCTGCTCTCTTTGCTATGCCATATGGCCGGTCTGGCAAATTATCTTCATATTCCATCAATCAAACTAACCTCTGAAGCATACGCAAAAGAAGCGCCCACGTCTGAAACGCACTATGTCACCTTAGTTGCCCCTAAGAAGGTTGCCCCCAAGAAGGTTGAGCCTATCGCCTCGCCTGCTGATTCAGTCCACCCCGTTGAGCAACCGGCTACCCAAGAAACGATTAAACAACCGCGTGTCAAAGAGGTCATAAAAAAACCAACTGAGCCGAAACAAACAGTAGTGAGTAAACAACCAGCCATGATGCCTGTCGCCGCGATAAAACCACTCGCTAAAAACAACAGCCAAGCTCCATTACCTCCAACTAACGAGACACCGAAGCAACCCATAGAAAAAGAACCACTACAGTCTCAAGAACCGGTTAAACACGCTGCTCAGACAAACACTCCCGACGTTGCAACTGAGGACTCCACTCCTCCTGAATTGCCCCCCCAGCCTCAAGGGAACAACACAGACGTCTTGCTCGCCAATAACACTGCCCCGCCTGTGGAACAACCGACATCGGCGGATACTTTGGCAGATTCTGCGACAGATACCCAAGAACAATTTAACGCCTATCTGGCAATGATTAGGGCACAGATAGAACAACATAAATTTTTCCCGGTGGCGGCTCGGCGAAGGGGGATTGAAGGCAACGTGCAGGTCTCTTTTGGCGTATCCGACAAGGGCGAAGTAAGGGAAGTCACATTAGCAGGGGCACACCGGCTGCTTACCCATGCCGTAAAGCGCGCACTGGAGCAGGCCTCTCCTTTTACCCCACCGCCGCCGTCGGTAACCCAGCCAATAAATCTCACCTATACCATCAGTTTTAATTTGCAATAGAAGGTTGATGTACCACATGAAATATAGCAGCGCACTACTCCTATCCATGCTGACCGCAACGCCGGTACTGGCAGAAGATCCGGTGTCATTAGGCACC
>JBFKTM010000768.1:0-1650 GCA_041636295.1 Oleiphilaceae bacterium | reverse complement strand
CGATAAATCGGTTATCACCATGAAGCATGCGTCCAAACCGCATTGTCGTTTCAGCTTCAAGGGTGTAATCAACCTCGCGATGCATCATGACCCTGACTTCTTCCAACCACTCATCAAAGTCTTTACTGAAAGACACCAGCTTTGCCAGTTTTAGCAACTGAGCCACGGCATCCAGATCGGAGTCAACCGCATCAGCCACCCCCGGGTACTGAACCTTAAGACAAATCTCCTTGCCGTCAGATTTGCGCCGGGCGCGATGAACCTGGCCTAGTGACGCCGCACCAATGGGCTCCTGCTCAACCTCCAGCTCATTTAATTTGTCGTCTCCCAGTTCAAAGCGAAGCGCCTTTTCGATCGCTTCCCACTCCAGTGCGGTGGTTTTATCTTCCAGCGTATGGAGTGCCTCGGTTACCTCAACCGGGAGAAAATGCTCTCCATAGAGTGCCATGACCTGGCCAATTTTGACCACACTGCCTTTGAGTTTTCCCAGCTCTTCAACCAGAAACTCCGCCTGCTTGGAGAGCATCTTTTTACGTTTCTCGATGCGTTTGTCTTTGCTGGTAAAGACGTTTGCGGCAACATGGGTTGCCATTCGAGTCCCGGCAAACAAGCCTGCTTTGGTCAAACTCAAGCGGCGTTCAAAACTACCGGTTTTTATACGTGATACTGAATTACGGGTTTTATTGGCTGCCATCGGTTCCAACTAATTTTAACTATTTCCATCTACAAAGTGATAACGTACCAAGCATTGCTTAGCTCACTTTCTCTCCATGTGCCTGTTTGTCAGCATGATAAGAAGAGCGCACCATTGGTCCACTAGCAACATGCTTGAATCCCATCGCACGCCCTTTTTCAGCCAGGGCGTCAAACTCCTGAGGTGTTACAAATCGCTCAAGTTTCAAGTGATCGCGGCTCGGTTGTAGATACTGCCCCAACGTCAGCATATCGACATCATGACGTCGCAGGTCTTCCATAACCTGTTCAACTTCGGCAATCTCTTCGCCAATCCCCAGCATCAAACCAGACTTGGTCAATACCTGAGGCGCTCTGGCTTTGTACTCTTTTAATAGCGTTAGCGACCATTCGTAGTCTGAACCGGGGCGAACTTTACGATAAAGACTAGGGACCGTTTCAAGGTTGTGATTGAAAACATCAGGTGGTGTCTGCTGCAGTATATCCAATGCAATGTCCATACGCCCACGAAAATCTGGCACCAGTATCTCCACTTCAATATTAGGGCTATGATCGCGCGTTTCCCGAATACACTCAGCGAAGTGCCCTGCCCCTCCGTCCCTCAGGTCATCCCGGTCTACCGAGGTGATGACCACATAGCGCAGCCCCATATCGGCAATGGCAACCGCCATCTGTTTGGGTTCGTCTTTATCAAGCGGGTTAGGACGGCCATGGGCGACATCACAAAATGGACAGCGACGAGTACAGATATCTCCCATAATCATGAATGTTGCTGTTCCGCTGCCAAAACACTCCCCCAGATTAGGGCATGAGGCTTCTTCACACACGGTATGAAGCTTATGGTTACGCAATTTTTTCTTGATATCATCAATTTTTGGGGTAGCCGGTACGCGAACCCGAATCCAGTCGGGCTTTCGAGGCATTTTGTCGGTAGCAATAACTTTAACGGGAATACGG
>JBFKTM010000767.1:0-1651 GCA_041636295.1 Oleiphilaceae bacterium | reverse complement strand
GTGTAACTTAGCAAAGGTAAATGGCTTTTCTAACACTGCATCAACGCCAAATGCATCGGCACAAGCAAGATAGTTTTGACTGGTAATACGCCCCCCTCCCGAGATCGCGATGATTTTACACGGGTAATTCAATGATGTGTCGACAGCACTCCCCAAGAACCCCAGACCATCCTGCTCTGGCATAACAATATCGGTAATAACAAGATCAGGCTTAACTTCATTGAGTAATTTGAGCCCCTGTAAACCGTTAAATGCACAAAAAACCTTATAGCCCTTTAGTTCAAGTACCTCTTTAAGTGCTTCATTCAGGTCTTCATCATCGTCTATGACTAAAATCGTTTTCATTATTGCTCCTTAAATAATCCTTACGTAACCTTGCAACCTGTCTTACGGCGACTCACGCAGAGCCTCCCTTTACCTAAACGCCCGAACTCTGGATTGGCAGAGAGAGCGTAAAGCAAGAACCCTCACCCACTTTACTCCTTACCCGAATAGAGCCATCATGTTCCTTGGCGATACCATAACTTATAGACATGCCTAACCCTGTTCCTTTACCGACTTCTTTGGTGGTGAAAAATGGGTCGAATATACGATCAATAACAGACTCAGGAATGCCACAACCAGAGTCTTCTACGTCCACATAGAGATTATGTTCATCTCGGTAAGAACGAACCCTAATAACTTTATGATTGGCCTCAAGAACCGCATCCTTGGCGTTGCTAATCAGGTTGGTGATAACCTGCTCCAGCTGGATATAATTGCATAAAAATTTAGGTAGTTTTTCTGCCAGTTCAACGTCCACGCGGATACCCGTCAGTTTCATCGAGTCCGAAACCAATACCAGTGACTCTTCAATAATCCAATTGATATCGGCTAATTCCCGTTCAAGCGTTGAATGATCACGACTAAAAACACGTAAATGCTTAACGATTTTTGAGATTCGCTCGATTTGCGCAAGAATTTTCCGAAGTGCTTTCCGAGCCTGCTCTTTAGGCAATTCACGATCTTCAATTATCAGCGTGTCAATGATTTCCGCATTCATGCAGATCGCCCCTAAAGGCTGATTAATTTCATGGGCTAGCCCAGCCGCCATCTCACCAATAGAGGCCAGTTTGGCGGACTGAAGCAACTGTGCCTGGGTTGCCTGTAGTTGCTGATTAGTCGCCAATAGCTCTTCATTGGCCTGTTTGATTTTCTCTTCAGCCAGTTTTCGCTCAGTAATGTCCAACCCGACACAAACAACGCCTTGGAGCTTGTCGTCTGCCTGCCGAATGATTGAGGCGGAAAAGAGCACCGGTATTTTTTGTCCTGACTTCGACTTAAAAACTATTTCAGTACATGCAATTCCACCACGTTGAGAGAGTGCATCAAACAGCTGAACCGAACGGTCATCTTGACTATAAATAACCTTATCGATTGAACAGGTTAGTAGCTCTTCTTTCTCGTACTGCAACCGGCTCATGGTTAGCTTATTAACAAAGCCGATACGCATATCGGGGTTGAGCACAATCACCATCTCGTTCATCGAGTGGATTACCTTATCGAGATACTCCCGCGATACCGTGATACGATCCAGGTTGTCAGCCATACGGTTTATGGCTCGGCCTAAGGCGCCAATCTCATCATCTCGCCCGGCCATCACCCTTGCATC
>JBFKTM010000766.1:0-1664 GCA_041636295.1 Oleiphilaceae bacterium | reverse complement strand
CATGACCAATGCAGAGATCGTTTCGGGTAAGGTTTTACTGGGTGGCCAGATAGCGTTATCGCTGGTTGGGCTAATTCTGCTTGAACAGATATGGCGTAATGCAAACACTTATGGTCGATCCAGCATTAAATACCTGTCGATCGCCGTTGGAGCATTCTTTAGTTACGACTTCTTTATGTATGCCGACGCGTTTTTGTTTCAAGAAGTCTCTCCCGCTATTTGGGATTCAAGGGGCGCAGTGAATGCGGTAGTTGCCCCGCTGATAGCGGTAACGATGATAAATAGCCGAAAACAACCTATTGAGGTACAGGTTTCCAGGCAAGTTATTTTCTATACCGGCACACTTGTTCTGGCAGGAGCCTACTTACTCGCTATTTCACTGGGCGGTTATTACCTAAAGACATTCGGGGGAACATGGGGTGATGCACTCCAGGTGCTTTTCTTTTTCACTGCGGCCATCATCCTGATTTTACTACTTAGCTCGCCCAAATTAAGAGCAATGCTGATGGTCTTTATCAGCCAGAATTTCTTCCACTACAAATATGACTACCGTGAAGAATGGCTAAAAAGCACCAAAACACTGGCTTTTTCAGACTCAGAGGAACAATTAGAAGTAAGAATAATTCGTATTCTGGCGAAACTCGTTGAGAGTAACGCCGGGGTATTATGGTGTAAGAACGATGATGGTAATTTTTCAGCCCAAGGCTATTTAAACAGCCCCTCAATCAAACACGACATCATCGATTCAAATGCAGACATAATAGAATATTTCAACGAGCACGACTGGATCATTGACTTAAACGAATACATTAACGACCCGACCACTTACAACTTATTGGAAATTCCGGACATTATCCTGAACCACCCTTCTCCCTGGCTCATCATTCCGCTGTTTTTGGGGAACGAATTAATCGGACTGGTTTTGATTGCCCAACCCTATACACGACTAGAGCTCAACTGGGAAAACTACGACCTGATTAAAGTGGTGGCGAGACAAGCCTGTAGTTACCTTTCACAGAGTCAAAGCCAAGATAGACTCGCCCAATCCAAGCAATTTGAGGCCGTTAACAAAACCTCTGCATTTATGGTGCATGATTTGAAAACAATCATCGCCCAGTTATCGCTATTGGTAAAGAATGCAGATAAACACAAAAACAACCCGGCGTTTGTCGAAGATATGATCAAAACGACTAATCATACCGTTCACAAAATGGATTACTTGCTTAAACAGATTCGTAACCCGACTCAAGACGAAGAGCCTGAAGTTATCGAGCTGGGAGAACTATTAATCGACGTTCAAAAACACCAGTCGAAAAGCCTGCCGGTACCAGAGCTTGAACTTCCGAAGGATAAAATCCATGTAAGAACCGATAAAGAGCAGCTACATACCGTGCTCGGCCATCTCATTCAAAATGCTCAAGACGCAACCGAAAAGGAAGGCGAGGTCACCATCTCAGTAAAAACCTCTCCCGGTTTTGCCGTCCTGTTTATACAAGACACGGGGTGTGGCATGAGTGAAGAGTTCATTAAAAATCAACTATTCAAACCGTTTGAAAGTACCAAAGGGTTAACGGGAATGGGTATTGGTGCCTACCAAAGCCGTGAATACATTAAGAAAATGGGGGGGTCGATTGATGTGACCAGTGAATTAAACATCGGCTCAT
>JBFKTM010000765.1:0-1664 GCA_041636295.1 Oleiphilaceae bacterium | reverse complement strand
TAGCCAGTATTTTGCGCTTTACGTTAACCGGTCCCCAGTTGTACGCGGCCAACACCAACATCTTCTTCAGCTCATCATTGGTTATATGACCGAAGTGGTGCTCCTCCAACAACTTCAAATAGGCGCTTCCCAACTTTAGGTTGGTGTAGGGGTCTTTTAACTGATCCGTTGTCGGGGTCAGACGTTTCTTGTGGAGGTGATAATAGGCATCTCTACCAGCCGCTTTGGCAATGATCTGCATCAGACCAACCGCACCGGCATGGCTTTGTACGCCGGCACGAAAACTGGATTCCGCTTTGGTAACCGCATAGAGCAGACTTTGATCAACCCCCAGTTCATTGGATACTTGTTTGATCTGCCGCTCAAACGGAAAGGTATCTGCAGCGTAGGGGAATTCATCGGCATCATTGAGCGGGTCAGACCAGGTTTGCAGCTCAGCGGCTTGTTTGTCTGCGTCAAAAGAAACGAGCGTGCTCATCGGCGACGTGTTATTTGTGGTGTTCCATAGCGAGGGGCTACTTAACAGTGTTGAGAGTGAAAACAGTACCGCAGAGAAAACGATGAAGGCGATGAGTGTTTGGGTGTTAAGTCTATTCTGACCTTGTGCGATGATCGTCTGCATAATGTTAACCTCGTCACATTATTGTTGTGACTTTGATTATACTTTTGCAGGCGATGAACACTGTTGAGTCGCCGTAATCTTTGTTAGTCTTCATTATGTGATTACGTAACCGTGTTAACAATTATGCTAAAAACTGAAAAATGTAAAAAACTGTGAATAGCATTTAAGTCGTTGATGGTCAACGGTTATGAATAAAACAGGGACGAACGTACCGCTGATAGTGCTTTAGTGCGGTAGATCAGTTGTTTAAAATATCGGCAGCTACTTTTACCAGCACGGATGACGCTGCGGGAAGGTTGCCACTACAAAAAAAATAAGAAATATAACCATCAGGGGGCTCCACAATATGTACGCTTATACACTGCTGGGCATCAGTCCGGTCAATAATCTGATATCAGTTAAAAATAACACTGCCACGGGGTCGTTGCTGCAACTTGATCTCTCCTTTGTAATGCGCTCTGGTCGAGCCGACAAGCTGTTTTCTCCCGAGGATATTGAGGTGTTAACGCGAGTGTCGGGTTTGCCGTTAGTGTCAGATCAACAACAAAGCAGCCCAACCGATGGCCGCCCCGTATTGCGACAAGTAGCGTAAAGTCCCTTATCTACTAGACCTTTTTGTCATTGAAAATTAGTGGTTCTACAAGCAAAATGCGAAAGCTCAGGTGACTGAGCGCTCGATGGTGAGTGCCCAGTCAAACCCATGAGTGATTTTTTAATTAGTAACTGGGCGCCAACAGTTGAGGTTTGGTCTAGATTGCCTGGTTCGACGCATTTTGATGGCAATGACGCACAATGGCTACGATTGATCCCAAATACCGCTACACTGGTTTTCTCCACCCTCGTTATTGGCCTACCTGGCTGTTAATCGGTCTTCTCTATCTTGTTTCGTTGCTGCCTTACCGCGCTCAGCAGAAATTGGGTGAATGACTGGGTCGCCGAATATATAAACTCGGGGGCAGTCGTCGACGCACCGCCACGGCGAATATCCGGGCCTGCTTTCCGGAACTCTCTCCCGAAGCGCAGGAGCAGCTGGTTATTGATG
>JBFKTM010000764.1:0-1672 GCA_041636295.1 Oleiphilaceae bacterium | reverse complement strand
TGGAAATTACTGAAAGCGTAATGATGGAAGACGTTGAAAAATCAATAAAGTTGATGAATGAATTTCATGAGCTAGGCGTAAAAATATCGGTCGATGATTTCGGCACAGGCTACTCGTCTCTCAGCTACCTAAGACAGCTGCCGCTGGATGCCCTAAAAATAGACATGTCTTTTATTCAATCCATCGAAAACAGCAAACAGAGCAAAGAGATCGTAAAAGCCATTATCGCCTTGTCCAAGACTTTGGAACTAACGGTTATTGCTGAAGGCGTAGAAAACCAAGAACAACTGGAATTTCTGCAACAACTTGATTGTGACGTGATACAAGGTTTCTACTTTAGCCAACCATTACCCGCAAAGTCTGTAGAAGTTGTCTTACAGGACTACTGTTGTGCGTCATGATGATCATTGGGTAACGATAACGGCCATGTAATTGAACAGTGGTTTATTTAACATACTACACTAAGTCGTGCAGAGCTTTATCAATATCAGAATACCGAAACTTATATCCCGCCTGGAGCAACTTTTGGGGTATTACATTCTGGCCGTACAGGATCAGATCAGACCTCTCCCCCAGTAGCCACTTCAGCACCAGTCTGGGTACACGGAAAAAGTGGGGACGATGCAGCCTGTTGGCCAGAACCCGCGAAAATTCTGCATTGCTGACCGGATTCGGGGCGGTTGCGTTAACAGCTCCCTTTATCTGTGAATGCGTCAGAACAAAGAGTAACAGTTGAACCATATCGTCAAGATGAATCCACGACATCATCTGCTGCCCGGTTGAGATAGGCCCGCCCAACCCAAGCTTAAAGGCAGGCAACATTTTGGCCAGTGCCCCACCGTGTTTCGCTAACACGATTCCAGTACGAATGAGACAAACCCGGGTTGCCGCAGACTCAGCTCCCAACGCAATTTGCTCCCACCGTTCGCACAATGCATGACCATATTCCGGATAACTGTCTTGATAACGCTCGTCAATAGGGTTACTGCCCTGCCGACCGTAATAACCCGTGGCGCTACCTGAAATAAAGGTGTGGGGGGGCGTATCGGCTGCATTGATACCATCAACCAGCTGCTGGGTTATCCTCCAACGACTCTGCTCCAGTTTGGTTTTTTGCTGCGGCGTCCAACGATGATCAATAATAGGCTCACCGGCAAGGTTAATAATGGCATTCACCTGGTTAAAATCGACAGCGGTAAGATCATCCACCACCTGCACTTCCCCTCCCAGTTTACGGGAGGCCGCCACCACATTACGTGAAAGCACTATTACGCTGTGCTGATTGATGAGATGGGCCGTTAACTGAGTGCCGATCAAGCCCGTTCCACCGGTTATCAATATTTTCATCACAAACTCCTAGATCCGAAGGTGCATCTTTTAACTCAAATAGACGTTGTTAGCTGTTTAAACCAGTATTTGGTCTGTGCAACCGCCTCTTTATGATCAACGACCGGCAGTGGATACCCAGAGCGTATAGCTTGATGCTCGGTTGGTTGATGGATAGATTTATCGTCAAGGCCTCTGAGTTCGGGCACATATTGACGAATAAACTCACCATGTGGGTCAAAACGATGAGACTGTCTAGCGGGATTAAAGATCCTGAAATAAGGAACCGCATCCACCCCCGTCGATGCACTCCACTGCCACCCACCATTATTGGAAGCGAAATCAC
>JBFKTM010000763.1:0-1680 GCA_041636295.1 Oleiphilaceae bacterium | reverse complement strand
CTTAGACGAAGTGGCGACGGAAATTACCCAAAATCATAATTACTCCATACGGGCCATTACCAATAATCAGGATGAATTAGGTAAGTTGGTACATGCATTTAACAATATGCTGGACGAGATCGAGCGTGACAAGGAGCAGATGGATGAAATCGCCGATTCCCTGAGTGCAGCCAAAGTCAATTTGATTCTCAAGAATGATGAGCTGATGCAAGCGCTGGAAGATGCCAACATTGCCCGTACCGAGTTGGCCCAGTTTACCTCGATGGTGAGTCATGAACTAAGAACGCCTATAGCCGTGCTTAGCTGCGAAATAGAGTTGCTCGTGGACGGTGTTCGAGAAGCAAACGAGGAAAACCTGACCTCTCTGCTAGAGGAAGTTGAGCATTTTAACGGTCTTATCAATGATATGTTCGAAATCGTATTGTCGGATGCGAGAAATTTGACATACAAAAAAGAGCCGGTTGATATTGTGCGGCTAATTGGCCGATCGGCAGAATTGTTCTTATGGAAATTTAATAACAGTAAATTAAAGTTATCGGTCATTAAAGAGCCGTCTTTAAGTGTTAATGTAAATGCAGACCCCAAACGCATTCGGCAGGTGATGGACAACTTGTTAAAGAACAGTTTGAAATACACCAATCCCGAAGGTGAAACCCAGATTATTGTTACTCATGAAGAAGGATGGGTTTGGGTGAGTGTGCAGGATACGCCTCCGGGCGTATCAGAGCTGGCGCTGACGAAACTCTTTGATCGTTTTTTCAGAGTAGAGAAGTCCCGTAACCGGGCAACCGGTGGCGCCGGACTTGGTTTAGCGATCTGCAAAACCATTATTGAGGATCATGGAGGCAAAATTGTCGCCACAGCTTCCCCCTTGGGAGGGGTATGCATCAGCTTTTGCTTACCAGCTTATATAGATGCAGAGAACGAAGATGAGCTAACTCCCTCGTTATCGGTTAATGATTCTGGCGAGGGCGAGTAAGTCAGAATCAATGAGCAGCCCGTTTTCTATGGCTTTAGAGAGGTTGATGTCAAATTTTTGCTGGTCTCTGGTGCGTAAGATATTCACAATACCACCTTTTTCAGTAAAGCCCTCAACGTTGCCGATACTAAGCACGAACAAGTGATTAATATTGAGGAATAACTGCTCAATTAGCTCTAGCCGGTCAGTGCCGACAAACAGGATATGACAACCACTTTCGATTTCTGTGTAGTCAGAGGTACGAATAATATTCAAGCTTCTATCTCTAATGCGTGTGCCACTGACGGCATCAAGAAAACTGCCGAAAGGCACACTGCCAAACAGGCACATTTTTAAGGGGCTGTCTGACGTTTCAAATGCGTCACTGGGCCACTCGACAAAGTTAGCAAAGTTGTAAAGAAACAATGCTTTTACCTGAAATTCTTTGGCTTTTTCTGGATCGTAAGCCTCCGCCTGACAGACTTGTCCGTTTAGAATGGCAAGCGTGATAAGCATGCTTCTGAAGAGTGAGGTTTGGCGCAAAAAATCAAGCATTGAATATCTCCTAAAAGCGCAGACGGATTCGCCCATAAATGGTGAGGTCTTTCTCAGGCGTTTCTGTGTCTTCACTGTAATGGGTATTAACAGGATAGCCTGCAGTCAATTGGGCAGATAGTTGATCAAGAGATAGTTTTTTATTCAGGCTTTTTTTACTTTCCAGG
>JBFKTM010000762.1:0-1699 GCA_041636295.1 Oleiphilaceae bacterium | reverse complement strand
CGGTCGTTTGACATTCGTTTACAAGTTCTGCCGTATTGGCCATATATTTATAGAGTTAAAGTCTATAAAAAGGCGCCAAATTTGATAAATGAGGGTGCCCACGATGATCGAAAATGGTGATTTAATACTGAACTACCTTAATCGATTAGGAGTAGAGTTTGTATTCGGTGTTCCAGGAGGGAGTATCGAGCCGTTATACAATGCTCTTGCAAGAAGTGAGCGGAAAGGAGGCCCCAAAGCAATTATAGCGCGGCATGAAACAGGAGCCGCATTTATGGCCGATGGCTATGCACGAGAAACCGGGAAGCTTGGTGTTTGTTGCGCCACAGCAGGACCTGGTGCCACAAACCTTATTACAGGGGTTGCGTCAGCCTATGCTGATGGTATTCCAATGCTTGTAATCTCAGCGCAAACCTCCATTGAGAAGTTTGGAATGGGCTCTCTTCAAGACGCCTCATGTACAGGAATAAACACGTTAGAGATGTTTGAGCACTGTACGCGTTTCAATACCCTGGTATCACACTCGGCTCAACTTGAATCAAAACTGCTTCAGGCGATTAGCTATGCGACCAGTAATCGACCTGGGCCTGTTCATTTAAGTATTCCATTGGATGTAATGAGACAGAAGGTAGAAGGGCATCGAATTAATGGTGCAATGCGGGCCTTTATTAATCATGAGGTGGTACCAAGTCAGCATGCCTTGCAATTGGTACTTAAAGAGTTAGCGGTAGTTCAAAAAGCAACGGTTGTAATTGGCGAAGGAGCTGCAGGTGCGATAAATGAAATACTGGCGTTAGTTGAATCCAGGAACTGGTTATTTGTCACGACACCTAGGGCCAAGGGATTGGTGAATAGTTTTCATCCACAATACCGTGGAGTTTTTGGTTTTGCTGGTCATGAGAGTGCCCATGAGGCGTTGCAACCGGAAAACGCAGAACGGGTGGTAGTAGTTGGTACCGCACTAGATGAAGTTTCAACCAGTGGCTGGGATGAAAGTGCGATTATGTCTCAAAGGCTGATACACCTATCAGGTAACTCTGAGCACCTTAGTCGTTCATTTATGGCTAAATTATGCATACTGGGTTCACTTGAGTTGATGCTTAAGCCGTTTGCTAACTTGCTTAAGAATAGCCCAAATAGAGCGCAGCCTCTTCCTCTTCTAGATGACTTGGGGCTCCCCAAATACATTAGCATTGAGAAAAGAGAAAAATGCGTAAGTGTCGAAGGCCCCGTTAAGCCTCAGTCTTTCATGAGTCATATGAGTAATGTATGTCCTGACAATACCCGCGTATTGCTGGATAGCGGCAATAGCTTCTTATGGGGAATACATTATTGGAATTGTAAAAGACCTGTCGACTTCGATCCGAAGAAAAGCTTGTTTCATATAGGGATTGGCTTTGCCTCTATGGGGTGGGCAATTGGGTCTTCAGTCGGTATGGCTGCGGGAGCTAAAGGAAACCCCGTTGTGTGTGTTACTGGTGACGGCAGTATGTTGATGAGTGGTCAGGAAATTACGACAGCTTTGCAGGAAAACCTAAATTTACTATTCGTAGTATTGAATGACTCTGCGCTGGGAATGGTTAGACATGGCCAGAAGATAGGCGGAGCTGAACGCATTGGCAATGAGTTGCCCAAAATCAACTTTGCTAAAATGGGTGAGGCCATGGGGATTGAGTCTTACCGTATAGAAAATATGGCT
>JBFKTM010000761.1:0-1708 GCA_041636295.1 Oleiphilaceae bacterium | reverse complement strand
GATAACTATGCGGTAGATGCCACCTTTGACTATGAGACCATGAGTGGCGCCTCGCCAACGGGCACAGTATTGGGGGCCGATGGCAATCCGCTGCTGGTGATGAGTGGCGCCAGTATTGAAGATACCCGCATGGATCTGAACGTGAAAACAACCCGCTATTACGAAAGCGGTAATGCCTCGGTGATCGCTGGTTACTCCACGGAAGATGACTACGAAGCCTTCAATCTGGGCGTGGAAGGCGAGAAACATGTCAACGATAAACGTACCACCCTGATGGCCGGGCTTGGCTACTCTGACGATACCATTGAGCCAACCCAGGCTCCTGGCTTGACCCGAGTCACCAACGAGAGCAAATACACCGCGACAACTTATATTGGTGTGGCCCAGGTCATCAATGCGCAATCTGTGTTTCAGACCAGCCTGAACTACGCCTATAGCGACGGCTTTCTAACGGACCCCTACAAATCGGTGGATCAGCGCCCCGACTCACGGTCTGCCATTGCTTGGAATAGCCGCTATCGACACTTTATCGGGAGTCTCGACGCGGCGGTACATGCGGATTATCGCCTATATCTGGATGACTGGGATATGGTTTCCCATACCCTTGGCTTCGAGTGGCACCAGAATGTCGACCCGAATCTAAGGCTTATTCCATCATTTCGTTACTATTCGCAGAGCCAGGCGGACTTTTATAAGCCCATTGATGTACCGGGTTTGGCGGGGGATAAGTCGTCTGACTACCGGTTATCGCCCTTTGGTGCCGTTACCTTTGGCATCTCAGCTGTGGCCCATAGTTACAATTGGAAGATGATTATCAGTGCCGAGCGTTATGTCGCCGACGGCGATCTGGCGCTGGAGTCAGTATCCAAGGAGCATCCGGGTTTGTTGCAGTTCACTCTGCTGACGGTTGGCTTTGACTATGCCTTTTGATTGAAAAGGCGTATGAATTAATTAGACGTTTTAATCATTGAGGTATTTTGATTAAAGTATCGGTTGGCCATTTGAGGTTGCACTATCCAAAGAGGTTGCACTACGCAAAATAGAGTAATGTCATCGCTATCACTATTCCACTATCGCTTCAAAGCTATGGGCGGGCCTTGTTCGATCCAGCTCTATGCTGAGAACGAATCCGAGGCTGCCCAGCAGGCTGACGAAGCCATGGCGGAAGTCTACCGACTGGAGTCAAAATACTCCCGTTATCGTGATGACAGTACTATTAGTGCGATCAATGCCGCCTCGATCAAGGGGCAAGCAATCGCCGTAGACGACGAAACCGCCGGTATTCTCAACTATGCACAGACGGTCTGGCAGCAGAGCGGTGGCCTGTTTGATGTGACGTCAGGTGTGCTGCGCCGCGCCTGGAACTTTAAATCCGGGTGTCTGCCATCACAGCAGGCCATTGAGGCTATTCTACCGCTCGTCGGTTGGGACAAGTTGCAATGGGATGGGCATACGCTGTCGTTTCCGCTGGCCGGTATTGAACTGGATTTTGGCGGTATCGTGAAAGAGTATGCGGCTGACCGGGTCACCGCCGTTTGTTTGCAACAGGGGGTAGAACACGGTTTGGTAGAGCTGGGAGGGGACATTAGTGTAATTGGTCCTCACCCCGACGGTACGCCTTGGATGGTTGGTGTGCGCAATCCCCGCGCCCCGGAACAAGCTATTGCGACGATTCCACTGTATCAGGGGGGGATGGCCAGCAGTGGCG
>JBFKTM010000760.1:0-1727 GCA_041636295.1 Oleiphilaceae bacterium | reverse complement strand
GGTTCTTCTAAAAGAACAGTGTGAATAGAAGATAATCATCTCAGGTTATTTATCTTGTCGCATAAGATTTTGGGCCAAATCGATAGGAATAGGGAAGACGACTGTGTTTGTTTTATCTGTCGCAATTTCAGTTAACGTTTGCAAATAACGCAATTGAATGGCTTGAGGCTGCTCGGAAAGCACCCTGGCAGCGTCCATTAACTTCTGAGATGCCTCAAGCTCACCTGTGGCATGTATTACTTTAGCCCGCCTAACCCGTTCAGCTTCTGCCTGCTTTGCAATGGCGCGCACCATTCGCTCGTCGAGATCAACATGCTTAATCTCTACATTGGATACTTTGATACCCCAGGCGTCGGTCTGCTTATCCAAAATACGTTGAATATCTTCATTGAGATCATCACGGGAAGCGAGCATTTCATCCAGTTCATGCTGACCAAGTACTGAACGGAGTGTTGTTTGTGCCAACTGGCTGGTCGCATCGTGGTAGTTCTCAACTTTTATGATGGCGAGTTGGGGATCCACCGCACGATAATAGACAACAGCATTAACCTTGACTGAAACATTGTCACGAGAAATCACATCCTGGGTTGGTACATCCATCACGACGGTGCGTAAATCTACCCGAACCATCTGTTGGATCAGCGGAACAACAATAATCAGCCCCGGGCCTTTTACGCGATAGAAGCGACCTAATAAAAACACCACCGCTCGTTCATATTCCCGCATAACCCTAAAGGTACTAATGAGTATCATGAGCCCGAAAATAACTAAGCTTACGAAAAAGTAGTTCATTGTATTGCCTCCACTTCCAGAACTAACCCGTTAACAGACCTGATAACTACGCGATCGCCTTTGTGCAGCGGAATATTCGTATGTGCTTGCCAAATTTCTCCCTGCACAAGAACCCGTCCAATAGATTGGAAGTCGTTTAATACCTCTGCCTGGCAATCGATCAAAGTTTGAACTCCCGATACCACTTTCTGGTGCCGTGATCGCAACGCAAGGTTGAGAATTAAAGCCATAATTGCGACAGAACTGACAGTGACTGCGGCAATAATGGGTAACGCGATCTGGTAACTGGGAAGGTCCGTATCCATGAGCATGACCGAGCCGATAACAAACGAAACAATGCCGCCAATACCCAGCACACCTATACTGGGCGACAACGCTTCTGCCACCATCAAACTGATTCCCAAAAATATCAGTCCCAGTCCTGCATAACTAACCGGTAGCAACTGCAACGCATAGAGTGCAGTAAGTAGACAGATAGCACCCAAAATGCCTGGGCCTGCAAGCCCGGGATTGTAAAACTCGAACATTAAACCGTAGACGCCGATCATCAGCAGGATGTAGGCAATGCTTGGGTCGGTAATGACCCCTAAAAACTTATGACGCCAATCCGGCTGAAGCGTGAGAATCTCATAGGGTAGGAGTGTTAGCTCGTGAGGCTTACTGTTGATGTAAACGGTTTTGCCGTTAACCTTTGTTATCAGGTCGTCTGTACTCTCTGCAATATAATCAATGACATTGAGTTTCAACGCCTCATCAGCTTCAAGACTTTCCGACGCTCTGACCGCTTTTTCAGCCCATTCAGCATTTCGTTTATGCAGGCTGGCAAGGCCTCTAATATAGGCGACCGCATCGTTAATCTGCTTTTTACGGAGTGTTTCGGTATTGTTAGGTGTCGTTTTGTTCTGTTCTGTTTTTTCTTCATCACTGTCTGATTG
>JBFKTM010000759.1:0-1731 GCA_041636295.1 Oleiphilaceae bacterium | reverse complement strand
TTTATTGGCGTCATCAACCTGGCTTGCCCGGGGCAGTGGATCTGGTCACCTATAAACAGGAAGGCTCTAACAAGGGCACTTTTATGATGACCTTTTTTCCCGGTGACGATTTAAAGCCTATTAACTATGGGCGCGACTGGATTTTTGTATTGGATATCTCTGGATCGATGCAGGGAAAGTTCGCCACTCTGGTAGAAGGCGTTAGGCAAGGACTGGCTAAATTGAACCCTGAAGATCGCTTTCGTGTCGTGGTGTTTAATCATCAGGCTAGTGATATCAGTGGCGGTTTTGTGGCAGCGACACAACTTAATGTCGATCAAGTGTTACGTTCCTTGGACGCTACTCAACCGGCTAATGGGACCAACCTCTATGCAGGGCTTGATAAGGGACTTGGAGGACTCAATCCTGATCGCCCAACAGCTGCAGTATTAATTACTGATGGCGTTGCCAATGTTGGTATTACTGAGAAAAAGCAATTCCTAGAGCTGTTGGAGTACGTCGATCTGCGACTGTTCACCTTGATTATGGGCAATAGCGCTAACCGACCGCTGTTGGAAGAAATGACCAAAGTATCGGAAGGGTTTGCCGACTCGGTTTCTAACAGCGATGATATTGTTGGCAAAATAATGCTCGCAGCCAGCAAGTTATCACACGAGGCAATGCGAGACGTTGAGCTGAAAATTGATGGCATCCGAGTCAGTGACGTGACTCCTGAGTCCATTGGTAGTGTATATCGTGGGCAACAATTGATTGTTATGGGGCATTATTGGAAGGGGGGCGACGCCGAAGTGACGCTTACCGCTAAAGTGAATGGGGAAAAACGGCAATACCAAACACGAGTACGATTTACTGAAAACAGCGAACTTCACCCAGAGCTTGAACGTCTTTGGGCGTATGCGGCGATTGCTAACCTGCAAGACAAAATGGACTATCTGGGTGAGACGGCTGACACGCAACAAGCAATTGTTGACATTGCCAAAGAATATGGTTTGGTAACAAACTTTACTTCTATGGTGGTGATGCGTCAGGAATCTTTTGCGGCACGAGGGATAGAGCAGCGTAATCATAAGCGCATTGAGCAAGAGCGAGCACAACGGGAAATCCGTCGCCAGCAGGCGGTCAGAGATAACAGAGCCGATCGCCAGGAGCCCATGTATAAAACCAATCGCCCTTCGTTGGGTGGTGGCGGCTCTATGAGCTATTGGACGATGTTGGGCATGTTGTTCTTAATGATGGTTAAACTGTGGAGTGACCGACCCAGACAAGTTTAATCCTCCTTCAACAGTGCCAGTAACTGATAAGTCAGCGATTTGAAAGTTGGTTACTGGCCGTCATCAACTCGTTTGTTTGTCCAGTTCATTGTGATCATGCGCGTCATGGTGGTTTCGCAGAAGCGGGATTTTTCTGGGAGCTCTGCGCTCAATCATGGAGTCGACAATGCGGCTATTACAGTGAAGAATCGTGAGGCGACTCACCGGCGCTACGGGGTTTTGGTCAATTTGATACAAGATAAACAGAGCGATAGAAGGAGTAGGATCTTCGACAGCCAAAAGGACTGTCGAAGATCATGTTCTTGAGATTGAGATAAATCTGTTTTTCGTAGAGTGGTTAAAAAACGCTCTTCAGCATAGAGGGTTTAAATACTTCTTTTTTTAAGGTCGTGCCAACGAACCATTTACAGACCACATCTGACTCTTCGGCACCAACACTTAAATATTGCTGCTTGGTATC
>JBFKTM010000758.1:0-1739 GCA_041636295.1 Oleiphilaceae bacterium | reverse complement strand
GGTGTCCCGGGCCAAGGCATAAAGACAGTCGAACAGATACAAGCTTGTCACGACACACCAATCCCTATCATTTATATTTGTGAAGACGGCAATATCGCCACACGTCTGGCAGCCGTTCGTTCTGGCGGTGAAGAATTTTTTCACACCACCCCGGATCCAGGCCAACTTATTGAAAAAATAGAGCAGTATACAGCCGCCAGCCCACAAGAACCTTACCGAGTTTTAGTGCTTGATGATTCCAGAGCCCAATCACGCTTTATCGAAAATGCACTGGTAAAAGGTGGATTGATTACTCATATCATCAACGACCCAATGCAAATCTTGATTGCTCTGGATGAATTTTTACCCGAAATCATTATATTGGACATGTATATGCCAGGCTGCACGGGCATGGAGCTGGCAAAAGTCATCAGGCAACAAGATAGATTGCACAGCGTACCCATCATCTATTTATCTGCGGAAGATGATGTTAACAAGCAATTACACGCGATGAGCTTGGGAGGCGACGACTTCCTTACCAAGCCTATCGACCCAAAACACCTGATAGCAACCATACACAACCGCGGAAGACGAGCCAGATCATTACTTGCCTTAATGATTCGGGACAGCCTGACGGGGCTATACAATCATACTCACACACTACATTTACTCGAAGCCGAAATCACCAAAGCTAAAAATAAAGATCAACCCCTATGCTTCGTGATGATCGACATTGATTACTTCAAGAAAATAAATGACACCTACGGTCACCCTATTGGCGATAGGGTTTTAAAAAGCTTATCCATGTTTCTGAAACAACGCCTCAGAAAATCGGATCATATCGGTCGATATGGTGGCGAGGAATTTGCGGTTGTGCTGCCAAATACCAGTGGCAAAGATGCCCAGATACTGCTAGACGAAATCAGAGATCACTTTTCCAATCTCAAGCAGCCTTCCGGCACAACAGAATTCCAGGTTACGTTTAGTTGTGGAATTTCTGTATTCCGAGGAGAAGATGCGCACGTGCTGAGTGAAAGGGCGGACAAAGCGCTCTACAAAGCCAAAAACGCCGGTCGCAACAATGTTCAGCTATCAGAGGAGTAAAGGTAACACGCGCATTTCGTAAAAAGTCATTGAAGATCGGCCTAAAAAACCGCAAACTTCGCACTCAGATTACGATAAGGAACCAAACAATGGCAACCATACTTCTTCTCCACGGCCCCAATTTAAACATGTTGGGAACACGCGAGCCGGAAATATATGGCGCCGAAACTCTGGAAGATATTAACAAACGCCTTCAGAAAACCTGCACAGATGCTGGGCACCACTTACTGACACTGCAAAGCAATGCCGAATACGAGTTGATTGAACGCATACATGAAGCCAAGCAGGAAGGTGTCGACTTTATATTAATCAATCCCGCAGCGTTCACCCACACCAGCATCGCTATAAGAGACGCGCTACTTAGCGTTGACATACCTTTTATTGAATTACATTTGTCTAACATTCATGCCCGGGAAAGCTTTCGACAACACTCGTATTTCTCAGACATTGCGAGTGGCGTGATATTCGGTTTTGGTAACCTGAGCTACGATTTAGCTCTCCAGGCAGCACTCACCAAACTAAGCAATTAAACACCAGTCAAAAACCACTTACTAGCCATTGAGCCGCGTTATGCCTTGGATTCAAATAGTTACCGTCACCAACGAAACAAACGCAGAAGCCGTTGAAGATGCCATGCTGGCGTCTGGCGCCCTTTC
>JBFKTM010000757.1:0-1763 GCA_041636295.1 Oleiphilaceae bacterium | reverse complement strand
GGGTTAAGTCAACCATAAGCTGTTGTTGCTGGTGCTTAACATTGAAAACAATACTATATTGTTTCTTCTTGGTTGATAAATTGCCATTATGGAAAATCACTGTTGAGAAAAAGTTTACAAAAAGGTTGCGAAAGGAGAGATCAACCGTTTGGGTGCGATTGAGATGTCTACTATTTTGGGGTAACTCGGGAACGCTCGATAACGGGCTCCGCTTTTCTGGCTAAACGATGGAACCCGGAACCTAATAACCGCTTCATGGCCGCTGCGGTCTTTGCGGTTTTTGTTACCAGATATCGGGTGTTTTTATGAGAGCCTTCGACGATGCCAAGGTAAACCTCTGCGACACTGTCGGCAGGTAATGTCCCTTTAGTATTCTCTTTAGATGCCAAACGAGCAATATGATTGCGGTAGTCAAGCCGGGTTTTCTTATCCAATAAGGTGCTTTTCAAGGCAGCGAGTGCATTGGGCCGAAAAGCAGCTTCAATGGGGCCTGGCTGAATGACATGTACCGCGATTCCTAGAGGTTCCAGCTCTAAACGATAGGCGTCAGCGGCGGCTTCCAGTGCGTGTTTTGACATACAGTAGGGGCCACGAAATGCCACCGTAATCATGCCCAGAATCGAGCTATTAAAAATCAGCTGACTGCCGCTACCCAGGGCAGATAACAGGCGGTTTGTAAACATTATAGGGCCAATGACGTTGGCAGTGTGTTGGTCGGTGAGACTTTGCCAGTTTGCATCTTCCATTGCGACTTGAAGCCCATAGCCTGCGTTGTTGAACAGCGTATCTATCTTGCCATTCGTGCTGGCCAAAATAGTATCTGCCGCTTTGTTAACACTCTGTTCGTCTAACAATTCAAGATGAATGGCTTCGGCACCAAGATCTGTAAGGCGTCGCAGGTCGGCCACTTTCCGGGCTGTCGCAATCACTCGGTGACCTGCCTTGAGACTCGCTTCTACACAGGCCAATCCAATACCACTGGAAGCGCCGGTAATAACCACTGTTTTCATCTGAACTCCTGGATACTCGCACGTTAGGTTGGACGCCATCTAATCATAAACTTATTCAAGTTATAAGAGGGATGGGGATTATTGGATCATTTACTGTTAACCATTCGTTAACCGCGTCAATGGCATGCTTAGGGGCTGATAATAGTAGTGGAAAGAGTGCTAATTATGAAGCAACGGCTCTATGCGGGATTTTGGCTGACCTTGTTGGCAGTGATGCTTAGTGGTTGTGTCAGCCGTCCGGTACCTCAAACGCCTCTGGCAGATCAGTCGCTGATGCCCGAACGCTGGCAGCAGCCCATGGTCGCCGACTCTACCTATCAATCGTTATTTGATTTGGTGGAAGATCCGCAGTTGGAGGCGCTAGTGAGACTAGCTATGCAGCAGAATGCCGGCTTGCAGCAACTGGCGTTGCAGCTGCAAGAGGCCGGATTGTTGGTTGAACAGCAGCGTGCCGCGAAGCGTCCCCAGGTGAATGCCAAACTGGAGTCTGCTCGTCAAAATAGCCCCAGTGATTCCGGATTGAAAATCGCCAATAACTATTCGTTGGGGCTCAACGTAAGCTGGGAACTGGATGTCTGGCGTCGCCTGGCCGATGCCGAGGCGGCGGCTCAATACGATGAGGCGGCGTTGCTGGCGGATTATCAGGCAGCACGCAATTCATTGGCAGGAGAGGTATTGCGAAAGGCGATCATGATTGTTTACCTGCAAAACGAGGTTGTCATCGAACAACAGCGTCTGGCGAATCTCACCCTG
>JBFKTM010000756.1:0-1764 GCA_041636295.1 Oleiphilaceae bacterium | reverse complement strand
GCTAGCCGTTATCTTATAGCAACTCAAAAAGAAACCCCTGCCGATGCAGAAGTCATTAGCCACCAGCTGATGTTAAGAGCAGGAATGATCAGAAAGTTGGCTTCAGGATTATACACCTGGCTACCGATGGGTTTACGCGTTTTGCGTAAAGTTGAGCGTATTGTTCGCGAAGAGATGGACAAGTCAGGTGCACAGGAAGTGCTAATGCCCGCCGTGCAACCTGCCGAGCTTTGGCAAGAGTCAGGCCGCTGGCAGGAGTACGGTGGTGAATTATTACGAATTAAAGATAGACATGAACGAGAATTCTGTGTCGGCCCCACTCACGAAGAGGTTATTACCGATTTAATTCGAAACGAACTGAAAAGCTACAAATCACTACCGGCCAATTTTTATCAGGTACAAACAAAATTCAGAGATGAGCGGCGTCCCCGTTTTGGAATTATGCGTGCGCGGGAATTTCTTATGAAAGATGCTTACTCTTTCCACATAGACCAGGCGTCGCTTGATGAAACCTATCAAGTTATGTACCAAACATACACCAACATCTTTACACGCCTGGGGTTAGATTTCAGGGCGGTTCAAGCCGACTCTGGAAGTATCGGCGGTAGTGCATCCCATGAGTTCCATGTGCTTGCGGAATCAGGCGAAGATGACATCGCATTCAGCTCTAATAGCAATTATGCAGCAAATATTGAGCTCGCTGAAGCGATCGCCCCATCCGGTGAAAGAGCAACCCCCACAGAGACTCTCAGCGAAGTTGCCACACCTAACCAGAAAACGATTGACGAAGTAGCGGCGCTGCTGAATATAACACCGGCTCGCATTATTAAAACGCTCATCGTCAAAGGAGAGGAAGATAGCGAAGGCAATACGTCGCTCATCGCACTGGTACTGCGTGGCGATCATACACTCAATGAGATTAAAGCCGAAAAGCTAGATGGTGTGGCCAGCCCACTTACATTGGCAACCGATGATGAAATTAAACAGGCCACTGGCTGCCCTATCGGCTCGCTCGGCCCCGTTAATCTGAAGTTAAGGGTGATCATTGATCGAAGTGCCGCCCAACTGTCTGACTTTGTATGTGGTGCTAATAAAGAAGGCTTTCACTTGACCGGAGCAAACTGGGAGCGGGATTGTGCCATTGGTGAAATTGCCGATATCCGCAACGTAGTTGAGGGTGATCCAAGCCCGGATGGACAAGGCACTATAGAAATTAAACGAGGCATCGAAGTCGGTCATATATTCAAGCTTGGCAATAAATACAGTTCAGCCATGAATGCCACGGTACTTGATGAAAATGGTAAAGCAACCATCATGGAGATGGGTTGCTACGGCATCGGTGTTTCACGTGTTGTTGCCTCATCAATTGAGCAAAATAACGATGAAAACGGCATCATCTGGCCAGACTCAATCGCCCCTTTCCACATCGCTATTATTCCGATTAACATGCATAAATCGACGGCTGTCGCTGAAAAATGTGAAGCCCTTTATGCAGAGCTCACCGAAGCGGGTTATGATGTATTGCTCATGGATGAAGAGAAAGCACGACTCGGAGGTATGCTGGCTGACGTTGAACTGATCGGTATCCCACATCGTATTGTTATTGGTGACCGGGGCCTTGAGAAAGGTAATATTGAATATAAAGGCCGTAGAGATGCCGACAAACAGGACGTTTCGGTAGATGAGGTTGTCGCATTGCTTAAGGACAAAATCAAACTTGGCTAATCGATAAGGCGGTAAGTGCTATTAGTCATTGAGCACTGG
>JBFKTM010000755.1:0-1766 GCA_041636295.1 Oleiphilaceae bacterium | reverse complement strand
GAAAATGGAATAACGCCGAACACTGGGCTAACCCGGAACTTTTTGGCAAACACTGGTGGTAAACCACGATATGAAGAAAACAGAAACAGAGTTATTGCAAAATATTGTTGATGGTGGCTTGGTAAGATTTATCCTCTTGAGAGGTGTCCTGTTATTTGGTGGCTCGACTTTTGTTTTGACTCAGTTCACCAATAACAACGGATGGACAGTACCTGCGTTTGATTGGCACCTGCTAAAGATTGGATTTCTGTTTCTTTTGGGTGGGGCACTGGTAGGCTCAACGATGTGGTTTGCCATTAACTACAAGCTTGCCGCTTTAAAAAAGAAGCAAATGTAGAAACATATCGGCATACAATGGAGAAGGAGGCTTTCGCCCCCTTTACAACTCACTTAAGCACAAGCCGCTTCCAGCTCTGCTTCAATCATGCCAATCACTTCTTGCACTTCGGCAGCACTTAAGGCGCCATCTTTAAAGAACAACACTTCACCTTCGGCATCCAGTACCGCGATGGCAGAGCTTTCTTTCTTCAAACCCCAGGCTTTGGCAACGTCACCTTTTTCATCTAAAACAACAGACGACCAAGGAAACTCTTTTTTACCAGACTCGGCTTTGGCAGCCACAATGGCGCTCGTGCCCCACATGGCATCATTCAGGTTAATGATCGTGGTTGTTTGATAGGCATCTTGAGGAAATTCCGCCGCTTTTAAGGCAGAAATCATTGCTTCATTGATTTCTTTGGCGGCACTTCGACCAGCGATATGATTGATCACTCGGGCTTTGCCCGTTAAACATTCGCTCGTCCAAGGCTTTTGTTTGATGGAACCTTTCTCTGAAACCAGTTCACCTTTTTTTTGCACTTCTACGGTAGGAAGCTTATTACCCTTGCTTATTGCAGACATTGTTTTTCCTTAACTTTATCCATTTTATTGATTGGGTTTATCAAAGAGAAATCATCAATGAGCCTCTTCGACAATCACCTATGTTCCTATAGGCTGCTTCAACTTTTGCTACAGCACCGTTCAAAACAGCAG
Organism: Oleiphilaceae bacterium; assembly: GCA_041636295.1. Lineage (GTDB taxonomy): Bacteria > Pseudomonadota > Gammaproteobacteria > Pseudomonadales > Oleiphilaceae > Alkalimarinus. Next base: position 734 of record JBFKTM010000755.1, on the reverse strand, counting down.
AACAAAACAAAAGTCTGCGGGGATTTTACTGGTTTAGTTTTCTGCTGTCATTGAAATTTTCTTTTATAAATCAATAAGATTAGATGAATTACTCTAATATTATCCTGTCGTCATTTTTTAATAACCGCATCAACCTGATCAACAAGATGAGGAAACAATTGCTGTATTTGCGCTAAGTTGGCCAAGGTATTATCGGCATAGTCAAAGCCTGGTGATACCGCCTCACTGATCAAACCATAGTCTCCAGAACATAGCTGCGCAGCCTTCCAGTGTCCTCCTCTCACCAGTAACTGAGGTAACTGCCCATTTGCAATATCCGGCCCAAGAATTTTTTCAGTAATCATACCCTCGGGTGAAATAATCAAATAGCGAATAGCCCCACCCATATGATAGAAATGCACTATATCTGACGCATTCTTATGCAGGTATCCTATCGGTTGATCATCTGTCAGCATGTAATAAATGGAGGACGTCAGGGCTCGACGGTTGTTACCTGATTCAATACTCATCTGGGATGTGTAAGTTCGCTTGAAATAGCCTCCTTCCAAAGGATGAGACTCAAGTTGAAGGGATTCTATCAGCTGTTTTTTATTCATTATCGTCTCGTACATCTGTTTGTGTAGATATCGCCCACTTGCATTAAGGCGTGTTCAACCCTAGCATGAACATATACCGTTAACGGAGGTTTTTAGAATGCCTGTCACCAGGGGCTCGCTTTTATTAGGAGCGGTGCT
>JBFKTM010000754.1:0-1781 GCA_041636295.1 Oleiphilaceae bacterium | reverse complement strand
CGACTCACTGCTTGGCGAAAAAAATACCCAGTGGACTAAAAATACCCAGTTAACCCCTAATTTTGGTTACTCCAGCAGTACCTACTGGTTTCGATTTTCGGTTAAGAATCGATCGTCTATTGCCCTTACGCGTTTGCTGGTGGTTGATTATCCATTATTGGATCAGCTTGAATTCTTTCGAGTAGAGGAGGGGCAACTGACTGAAAGGTATTTAACCGGTGAAAGCTTCCCATTTACTCAACGACCCATCAATCATCGAAATTTTGTATTTCCCATTACTGTTAATGCCTTGGATCAGGCCGAAATAATCTTGAGAGTGAAGACCGCTGGGGCGGTTCAACTCCCAGCTATATTATGGGAGAAGCAGCAATTCTTTTTGGATGATCAGGCTGAACTGGTTCGTAAAAGCATATTCTATGGTGTCTTGCTGGTGATGGTGTTGTTTAACCTGTTCCTGTTTTTTTCGCTGCGCGAGGCCCCCTATTTTTATTATGTCATGTTTGTATTCTCATTTTTGCTGACACAGGCGGCCATGCATGGCATCACTTTTCAGTATCTCTGGCCCTTATCTCCAACGCTGCAGGAGAAAGCGGTACTGCTAGGGGTTCCGGGCTGCGTACTTTTTACCTCGTTGTTCAGTCGGAGCTTTTTGTCACTGGCACACCATGTTCCGCGCATGGATCTGTTTTTCAAAGTGACCGCCTTTCTGGGGGCGGCCAATATGGTGGCTGCGTTTATCCTGCCTTATCGGCTGGTTACCACACCAGCCGTTTTTTTAGTGGCCGTGGTTAGTCTCGGCTGTATTTTTATTGGCCCCTATTTATGGATCAAGGGGCATAAAATTGCCCGCTTTTTTACCATTGCCTGGATGTGTATGGTGGTGGCTACAACGCTGTTGGCGCTCAATAAATTTGGCCTGATTCCTTACAACTTCCTTACAGAAAACGGATTACAGTTCGGCTCTGCGTTGGAAGCGGTATTGCTGTCATTTGCCTTAGCGGACCGGCTTAATCGGGAACGACAAGAGCGTTGGCGTGCTCAAAAGAAAATGATGGCCGAGGTTCGACAGCGGCACCATATCGAAGAGACCATGATCTATGATGCAACTCATAATCATCTCACACATTTGCCCAATAGAGTCTTCCTTGAAAACCGTTTCAATGAACTGTTGAAAACGGACGAGTTCACCAAACAGGGTATATCGCTCATCCTGATTCACTTCAATCGCTTTCATGAGATCAATAAAACCCTGGGGCATTTTCGTGCCGACCAGCTGTTGAAAATGGTTTGTTTGAAACTCAATAGTAAAGCGCAGCAACTGAATGGACTTATTGAGATAGAGCAAGACAGCCAGCAGTTGCATGGCATTGCCATGGTAGAAGGGGTATCGGTGGCACTATTAATCGACCGACGTAAAAATTCAGCGGTGATGCAGGCGGCTGAAGAGTTGGTTGAAGCGCTGGTTGCGCCAATTGAATTTGATGGATTGATGATCGAAGTAGGGAGCACTGCAGGCATCGCGCACTATCCCCAGCATGGGGGCGACATTGATTTGTTGTTGAGTCATAGCATGATCGCTATTGATGTTGCATTGAATAGCCGCGAACGCGTGATGGAGTATTCTGATGATATTAATCCATACAATGCTCGCCGATTAACGTTAATGGGTGATTTACGGCGAGCGGTCGATGACAATTTACTGGAGCTTCACTTTCAACCTCAAGTCTGTTTCAAACTAAATGCGGTAACCGGTATAGAAGCCCTGCTACGCTGGAATCACT
>JBFKTM010000753.1:0-1820 GCA_041636295.1 Oleiphilaceae bacterium | reverse complement strand
GCCACTTGCCACTTGCCACTTGCCACTTGCCACTGGTTATTTGTCACTTGTCTTCTTCGCACGTGGGCCAAACAACGCCGTGCCGATCCGCACCATGGTAGACCCCTCTGCAATGGCCAGCTCAATATCCCCAGACATGCCCATTGATAACGTATCTACGGAGGGGTATTGCTGCTGAAGACGCTCAAAGGCTGCGTGTAACTGTCGAAAACTCTCCTTAAGTGCCTCGTCCCCCTGTGAGGAGGCGGGAATCGTCATTAACCCCCGCAGTGTTATCCCGGGCAAGTTGGCAATGGACTCACATAGTGATTCCAACTCTGATAACGGAATGCCTGACTTGGAGGCTTCGTCATTGATATTGATCTGAATGCAAATATTTAAGGGGGGCAACGTCGCGGGGCGCTGCTCACTCAGCCGCTGTGCAATTTTGAGTCGGTCTACGCTGTGAACCCAATCGAAATGTTCAGCAATCGCCCGGGTTTTGTTGGACTGGATCGGGCCGATAAAGTGCCAGGTTAGTGGATAATCCTTGAGCTCGTCGATTTTGGCCAGCGCTTCCTGCAGGTAGTTTTCACCAAATTGAGTGATCCCACTCTGGATCGCTGCTTTTAATTCATCGGCATGGCGCGTTTTGCTAACCGCCAGTAAATGAACACTATTTTCTGCTCGAGCGGCAAATTTTGTTGCTTTTTGTATTCGCTGGCTTACGTTTTTGATGTTGTCTGCTATGCTGATCATTATGTTATTCAATGAGATAGAATGAAAATTGCTGATGTATTGTTGACGATCGGGGCGATTCGGCTGTTTGGGCGATGCCTTGACCGTTATCTCGATATAACGCGTAAAAAAGAATCTAAGCGGCATTTGAGCAAATAACGTCACTATTCTCAATACAATACTATCGATATAAACCTTCTACTTTGTAATTAAGCATTATAAATCCATCGGGGATACACATGGATATTACGGAACTATTGGCGTTTTCTGCAAAGCAGGGCGCTTCTGACTTACACCTCTCTTCAGGCTTACCTCCCATGATTCGTGTTGACGGTGATGTACGCCGAATCAATTTACCACCGATGGAACATAAAGAAGTGCATGCGCTGATTTATGACATCATGAACGACAAACAACGAAAAGATTTTGAAGAGTTTCTGGAAACCGACTTTTCGTTTGAAGTACCCGGGGTTGCTCGTTTCCGTGTTAACGCCTTCAACCAAAATCGTGGGGCCGGGGCGGTATTTCGTACTATTCCCTCCAAAGTGCTGACCATGGAAGATCTGGGGATGGGGCAGGTCTTTAAAGACATTGCTGAAGTGCCACGGGGCCTGGTACTGGTAACTGGACCAACCGGTTCAGGTAAGTCAACCACGCTGGCAGCGATGATCGACTTTATTAATGACAACCGCTATGACCACATTCTGACGATTGAAGATCCGATAGAATTTGTCCACGAAAGTAAGAAGTGTCTGGTTAACCAGCGAGAGGTTCACCGTGACACGCTAGGCTTTAACGAAGCATTGCGCTCGGCGTTGCGTGAAGACCCCGATATCATCCTAGTGGGTGAGCTTCGAGATCTTGAAACCATTCGACTGGCACTGACCGCGGCGGAAACCGGCCACTTGGTGTTTGGTACTCTGCACACCACCTCGGCGGCAAAAACCATTGACCGGGTAGTGGATGTGTTCCCGGCAGAAGAGAAATCGATGGTTCGTTCGATGTTGTCTGAGTCGCTACAGGCGGTTGTTTCTCAGACGCTGATGAAAAAAGTAGGCGGTGGTCGTGTCGCTGCTCATGAGATAATGATTGGTACGCCGGCT
>JBFKTM010000752.1:0-1855 GCA_041636295.1 Oleiphilaceae bacterium | reverse complement strand
TCGGCCCAATACGGTCCGATGACTTGGTGATGGCGCTGTATCTCGAGTTCGTGCTCGCCGATTTCCCAGCGAAGCCGGTGTCGATGTGGTGTGCCAAACATGTGGATGTGGTGTTCACCTGGCTGGTAGAACATGACGTGGGCGGCGTAGTGATCGCCGTCCCGCTCCATGTCGATCATAGTGGCACCTCCTGCGGTAAGCGCATAGGGTAGTTGCGTGCGGACGTGATCCAGATGGTCGCAGCCTGCGGCCAGTGAGGAAACTATTGTGGTATCGGATATCGGTGAGCAATGATCACCGAACACTCCCCCGCCCAGTACCGCGGCAAGAATTAACTCCGGCGGAATACCCATGGATTGAGCGATCGGCATGCCAATAGGGATCAGTATTCCAAACGTTCCCCATGATGTGCCGGTGGTAAATGAAATAATAGCTGCGGCTACAAAGATTAACGGTGTGACCAAAATTACCGGCAATGAACCGCTGATCATCTGGGCGACAAACTCTCCGGTGCCCAGTGCTTTCATACTTGAACCCAGTGCCAGAGCTAACAGCACTGTAGTTACCAGACCCAGCAGTTTGCTCATGCCTTCAAAGCCCCAGCTCACCAGGGTTTTATGTTTTTCACCTTGTTGAAATCTTATCAAAATATAGGCCACCAGCAGCGCAGCAAAGGTGGCCCACAATACCGAGCGCGAACCAGAACCGGCGAGCAACGCCTGAGTAAACCCAAACCCTTCGGTCCCCTGCGCTACCAGAGATTGTTGCCCGGTAAACCACATAAAAAATACGATACCCCCAATCATGGTGATCAGTGGCAATAGCATAAAGCGTTTGCGAGTTGGCGCTTCAATCACTTCAAGTGCTTCTTCACGTACCTTATTTTCCGCGTGTTTCATGGGGCCATGCACGCGATTACTGAGCACCGTATAAAACACCAACGCAAGAGTGATCAGCGCATAAAAGTTGAGTCCTAAAGAGCCCAGCAGGACCGAATTGGTACTTTCAAAATCAAAATCGGCAATCAGACTCAGAATGTAGGCCCCCCAGGCATTCATAACGATGAGAACCGATACCGGTGCGCAGGTGGAGTCGATAATGTAGGCGAGTCGTTCCCGGCTCATATTAAATCGATCAAATAGATTACGTGCCAATATCCCTGAGGTGAGCACACTCAGGTTGGTTTCAATAAAGATGAATATGCCCATTAAGGTGGGGACCAATCCCACCTTGCGAGGCGTATTGGCCAGCCCTTTTCGACCCACCCAGTCGACAAAGGCGCTGACCCCTCCGGACTTTTGCATCAATGTCAGTAGCGCGCCGATCAACAAGCTGAACAACAAAATGCGGGTGTTGCCAGCGTTGCCAAATACCGAAACCAGCCGTTCCACGGTATTGATCAGTCCTAAGCCCGGATGAAAGGTCGCCAGTAAAAATTCAGCCGAAAATATGGCGATGAGTAACGCCAGAATCACTTCTCTTTTCCAGATGGCGACAATAATGGCCAGAGTCGGGGGTAACAGGGTTAGCCACTGCATAGAGGTATTCTCTTTGTTTTCGTTGCAGCAAATACTAAAGAGATCAGGCTGCTTTGCAAGTTGCAAATTAGCCATTTATTGGTTTTTTCCACCACAAGTCGAAGAATGTAGAATATTTTATTGTTAAATATCAATAAGATAGGTGTTGGCATGAAGATCGCAATACTTTGGATGTTATTGATAACCGGTCAGTGTAAAACCTAAAAGGAGAGTTTCATGTTGTACTTAATCATCGGGATCGTACTGGGAGCGGCTTTTCATGAGTTTTGGAAGGAGCTGTTTGATAAGTGTCGTAACAAGATTAACGAATGGACCGC
>JBFKTM010000751.1:0-1860 GCA_041636295.1 Oleiphilaceae bacterium | reverse complement strand
TGTCATTATCTTAACGGCGGTCATGGTTCTTTATGCGTTGCTGTTGAATGCTTATTTAGATGAGTTCTCGGCACCGGTAATGTTACCGGTGTTGATGCTCGCATTTGTCGGCTATGAAGCCTTACGTCGTAAAAAATCGGTATCTGTGAAAAAATACGAATCGCAAGTGCAAGAAGAGCAAACGTTGTCATTTAATCACTCTGTGAATCAATCGGTTAATGGTGCGGCCATACAAATTGGAGCTCTGTTAATGGTGATGGCCTGCTCCTTTGCCGTAGGTGGCATGCTGGAGAGAGGAGATGGTGGCTCGGATTTGCCGACGCTATTCGAATCGCCGATGGCGGCAATGGGGTTTTTAGTCTTATTCCTGGTCTTTATCGGCATGATAATGGACCCGTTTGGGGCGTTAATACTGGTCACCACCACCGTGGCACCTATTGCTTATAGTAATGGTATCGACCCCATTCATTTTTGGATGACTTGCCTGGTGGCCTTCGAGCTGGGCTATCTCAGCCCGCCAGTTTCCTTAAATCACTTGTTAACCCGGCAGGTAGTTGGCGCTGAAGAGATAGCACTTGCCAAACAAGACGGTGGAAACAGTTTCTATTATCGGCACGAAAGACTGCTGCTCCCCTTGCTGGTGATGGGGACGACTTTAGTGATAGTTGCTTATGGTCCCTTTCTATTCCTATAAACCAGATCTTTTTCAATCGAAATTGCTGGTGTCATTGATCGAAAATTCATAGCCTGCATTCTGAACATTAGCTCTAGACTATAGCTAAACCAGAAACAACCAAAGAGAGATGAGAGAAGCAAGAAGGGAGATGGTAAACCTATCTAATTGGTGCTTTTTACATCACTCTTCTCACATCCAACATCTCACAGTATGTGTTTCGGACACACACTAGACAGGGTGATATTAAATTGATTTGGCTGGAGGTTCAGCATGACTCAACGAACAATTGCAAATGTATACAATAGTGAGCCGACCAGTGACGGTGATGGTGTAAAAATCAACCGGGTAGCAATACGCGGAAACCTGGCCGCCCTTGACCCTTTTCTCTTGTTAGATGAAATTGCTTCAGACGAGGCGGCGGACTATATCGGAGGCTTTCCACCTCATCCGCATCGAGGTTTCGAGACGGTCACTTACATGCTGGAGGGGGCATTCACGCATACTGATCATATGGGCAATAAAGGCCACTTGCGGTCAGGTGGCGTGCAGTGGATGACCGCTGGTAAAGGCGTGATTCACTCTGAAATGCCAGAGCAGGAAGAAGGGCGTTTACATGGTTTTCAGTTATGGGTAAACCTGCCAGCCAAAGACAAAATGCAACCGGCACGATATCAAGAGTTTGAGCCAGAAGATGTGCCAGAAGTCGAGCTGGAAGGTGGTGGATTGGTGAGAGTGGTTGCTGGTGCATTTAATGGCACTCTAGGCCCAGTAGCGCAAGTGGCGACAAATCCCTCATACTTTGATATTCGTCTACCCGCCGGTAAAACTGTCGAAATAGACACGATTTTAGGCCACAACTCTCTATTTTTCATGTACAAAGGAGAGGTCGAGATTCAAGGGGCTAACGTTAAAAAAGGCCAGTTAGCCCAATTGACAGATGGAGATAGGGTAATGCTGCATGCAAACGAAGATGTGGGGTTAATCTTTTTAAGTGCCAAACCAATACGAGAACCCGTAGCGAACTACGGGCCTTTTGTGATGAACACCCAGGCCGAAATTGAGCAAGCTATTCTCGACTATAACAATGGCACTTTAACAGATTAGGGGACTATATTAGCTACTGGATAAACGCAAGTAAGCGGCTTCTTTGAACCCGAGTTCATAAATCGGTTTAAATGGTTCTA
>JBFKTM010000750.1:0-1862 GCA_041636295.1 Oleiphilaceae bacterium | reverse complement strand
TTTACTTTGATGTTGCGACTACCGTAGAAATTGATAGCCCAACCATTGCCTATCATGTCGCACACGGCATAGTTTTGTAGGAGGATAACGGTTTCCGGGGTGAGGGCAGAAAAAACATCCCTATGCTTGGAGTTTTTATTGATAAAGGCTTTTTCTTCTAAAGTATAAACCGCTTCACTGCTTCTTTCGCTATAGGTTAAACGACCTGGTGTTGCGGTAGTTACAAAGCCGTCATGTACCCCAACTTCGACATTGCGCTGAACTCGCTTCCAGGGGTAACCAAAAAACTCGATGGGTTGGTTTAATTTTGTCTGGAAGACCTCTTTTACGATGTCGACCAGTATTCCTTTCATTTCATTATGTTCATCACGGTAGCTGAACGGTGGCCAGTTTTCGTTGAACGCGATGGTAATAGGCTTCTCTGCCGCCTCGCTCACTGAAAATGTTGTCACTAAAAAGGTAGTGGCTATCAGTAATGATTGGGCAATAAACCGTCTAAAGGTACCATCAAACATTCTGCATTCTCTTTATTTTTTGTCATTATATTTAATGAAAATAACTTTATAATTAGTATGTTATAAGTTTTTAATTTAATTGGTGAAGCCAGTATAGCAAATGAACGAATGCCGATACTTTATTTTTTGTAGCCCTTATATTAACCCGCGTTGTTCTAAGTTTAGCCTGTTTATGCTTCCCCACTAGATCCATACATATTACACTGAATTACAACGTGCTTAGCAGGTGTATTTATGTCTGATGTTAGTGCCGATAAAAATGGAGCGCAGAAGCTGGTTAACCCCTGTGTCAGAAATTGTTGTCTTGATTATGACGATATTTGTCTGGGTTGCTTTCGTACATTGGACGAGATATTAGAGTGGCGAACACTGACTGAAGCGCAGCGAGCACAAGTCATTATTGAGAGCCATAAACGGCGTATCGCCAAGGCTCGTTAATTAATTCCACTACAAACAATTCTTACGTGATTAGTATTTCATGCATATTCATATCTTAGGTATCTGTGGCACCTTTATGGGGAGTCTGGCTGTTCTGGCTAAGCAACTGGGGCATCATGTGACGGGCTCTGATCAGGCAGTTTACCCCCCGATGAGTACCCAGCTTGAAGCGCAGGGAATCGCGTTAATGGAAGGATACTCTCCCGACAACCTTAAGCCAGTACCTGACCTTGTGGTTATAGGGAATGCTATGAGTCGCGGCAACCCGGAAGTCGAAGCGGTGCTCGACAAAGGGCTGCCTTATACCTCTGGCCCGGAATGGCTCGCTCGTTATGTGTTACAGGGGCGCTGGACGCTGGCCGTATCGGGCACTCACGGCAAAACGACCACCAGTACCATGCTGGCTTGGATTTTGGAGTATGCGGGCATGTCACCCGGCTTCCTTATCGGTGGCGTGCCGAAAAATTTTGAAGCATCAGCCCGCTTAGGGGAGACCCCGTTTTTTGTGGTAGAAGCGGATGAATACGATAGTGCTTTTTTTGATAAGCGTTCCAAGTTTGTTCACTATCGACCGCGCACGCTAATAATGAATAACCTTGAGTTTGATCATGCTGATATTTTTGCTGACCTAGCGGCTATTCAGACTCAGTTCCACCACCTGGTGCGAACGGTTCCCTCAACAGGGTTAATCGTTGCCCCTAAAAATGTCGAGAGTATTGAGCAGGTATTGCAAAAAGGGTGTTGGAGTGAGATTCAGACCATCGCCACTGAAACGGGGGATTGGAACTACCAGTTGTTATCCGCAGATGGTTCACGCTTTTCGGTAGAAGTGCAGCATGAATCTGCGTCGGTCAATTGGTCGCTAACCGGGGTTCATAATGTGTTAAATGGCGTTGCCGCTATGGCTGC
>JBFKTM010000749.1:0-1898 GCA_041636295.1 Oleiphilaceae bacterium | reverse complement strand
GCAGATCGGTGTCATCAATCAGGCCGCAGCCAAACTGGCTCAACAGGCCAATATTGATGTGGTTATGGATCGCTGCCCGAAAAAGGAGATTGAACGCCTGGGCCTTTTCTCTAATAACGCTGTCGTTTGATCACTCGTTAGCGATAAACCACTCGCTCAACTGAATCTTTGTGAGCAATTTCCGGAATAATAGCAGTGAGCCCTCTATATCAGGCGCATCACTTTGATCACCCGTGCACTCCAGTTTATCGGGTAAAATCAGCTGGCCACCACTTCGCTCAATGGCCGAGACCAGCATTAGATTATCCACCATATCAAATTGCTCGACAGCACAACCATCCTCCCGAATCACCCGGTCACCATAACACCGCCCGTCCGCTGTGTATCCGAAGATGGGCTTGTTTAATGCCATCATAAAGCCCATTTCAAACGCAGTACCTACATCCATACTCGGCCCGCGAAAAGGCATCATATTGGCTATGACCGCATCGCACTGGCGCATCAGCGTAATATTTTCATTAAAAATCGACACACCTTGCTGATAGGGGGTCTGGCCGTCAAACTCAAGACTATTATCCAGCGGAAAACAGCCTTCAACACCGAACTCCAAACAGATCTGTTTTTTTCTCCGCCCTACTTCGACGGCGTTTGGCCAAAACACTTCCGGCCCTGCCAGATAAATACGTTTCATCCCACCCTCACACGATGCTCTTCCCAAAATAAGTCTAAATCAGTTAACCTTGTCGCTACGCTACAACCGTAGCATAGCCGTATTTACCACAGTAGAACGCATTCACTCAGCCAGGGATACATCCTTAAGATGACGGCACATGCATTGACCCAGCTTGCCCTCCCCATTGTTTTAGCATTGATGATGCTGGGCATGGGCTTGCAACTCTCGCTAAATCACTTCAAACAGGTACTCCATCACCCCTACTCCATAGTATTGGGAGTGATACTACAAATGGTCGCCCTGCCGTTACTCGCCTGGGCAACGGTCATGATTTTTAATCTGCAAGGACTAACCGCAGCCGGGCTGATACTGGTATCACTCTGTCCGGGCGGAGCCTCTTCAAACCTGATCTCGCACCTGAGTAAAGGTAATACGGCACTATCCATCACCCTGACCAGTGTCATCAGCCTGATCACGCCTTTCACAATACCATTGGCAGCCAATCTAAGTTTTGACTGGTTAGGGTTGGACATGCAACAGTTCTCACTTCCTGTTCTACCCACTATTATGAAACTGGCCGTCATTACCCTGATTCCGGTCTTGATTGGCATGGTGACCAAGCACTACTTTAGCCGCCAGGCCGAGCAAGTCGGCCGACAGCTTAACCGCCTCACAATGCTTGCGCTCATTCTGCTGGTCGCGACTATCTACTGGATTAACCGTGACAAACTACCTGATTTGCTCTCGATCGTCTCGCTTAGCTGCCTGACACTCACCCTGATAGCCATGGCCTCCGGTTTTACTATCAGTAAAGCCTGCAGCCTCTCCCACCGGGAGGCGAGAACGATGGCCGTTGAAACCGGCATACAGAATGCGGGCGTGGCGATGCTCATTGCCGTCACAATTCTAAACAACCCAATACTGGCGATTGTGCCGATGACCTATGGCATATTGATGAAGATTCCAGCCTTCAGCCTGGTCGCATGGATGAACCGCCGTGGTGCCACTGGCCGTGGTACCACTGATAGTAACAGGCTAGATAACCCACTCACCCCCGATAAAGTTTAATCTGACTATCTGAGCTGATAATACTGAAGCGTAAATAGTGCCGGGCCTTTTGAACGCAGCGCATACCTGCTGCCCGGCTCAATAACTGCCGAAAAATCACGATCAATGACGTATCCCTGCACGTTACCCGTGAGAGACTGATAAATCAGCTCTCCTT
>JBFKTM010000748.1:0-1922 GCA_041636295.1 Oleiphilaceae bacterium | reverse complement strand
TCCGTCGTAGGTCGGGTTTCGCCTAAAGCGCCTACTTTTTGGTCACCCGACAAATCAGTACCTTAATAGGAGTCATTGTCGGGTTAAAACCCGACCTACACTAAAAATGGTTGTTTCTGGATACGCACTAACTAAACTTTATTAATCAGGAAATGTGCCAATCATTAGGCGGTAAATGACCTACAGTAATCGCCGTTGGCAACGAGCCGAAATGGGTTTAACCGTGACCGCTATAACCGCTACGGGTATAACACTTGGGGTGAAAAAGAGGGGATCGGCCGACGAGCGAGATTAAGCCTGTTGACTACATATCCGGCTCGCGTGTCGCATAACGCAATATAGGCACAGGGGCCGTAGCAGATTGATTTGCATTTTGCGACACATTAGCCGAGTAACGAGAGTGCTATGAGCAAGGGGTTTGTTCCTTATCTTTTAAGTTGGCCCATTGATAGAGTTTTTCCAGTAGCCGTGATTTGTCAACCGGCTTCGGTAGATAGTCGTCCATACCGGCAGCAATGAAACGTTCTTGATCTCCTTTCATTGCGTTGGCCGTGAGCGCAATAATGGGGATGTTGAGCAGGTGGTCTTTGCCTCGGATCTGTTGAGTCGCTTCTATACCATCCATGCGTGGCATATAGATATCCATCAGAATCAGATCATAGGGAAGTTTTTGTGCGGCCTCTACGGCTTCTATGCCATCGCTGACGACATCAACCTGATACCCCGTACCCATTAGCATCGCCTGAAACACCATCTGGTTTGATGGAGAGTCTTCTGCCAATAGCACCCGTACCGGCGGACAACCTAACTCTTCAGGCGTCGTGTATGGAGTGGTATTGCTCTCCTCATGCGCTAGGTCATGATGAGCTACTTCAAAGGGAATTTCGATGTTAAATATGGCTCCGATACCGGGGCGGCCTTCCGCACTGATCTCACCGCCCATCAGTTCCACCAGTCGCTGGCAAATGGCTAAGCCTAAACCGGTTCCTTCATGCTGGCGTGATCGGCTGGAGTCGATCTGGCTAAAGGGTTGGAATAGTTTCTCAACCTGTTCTTGAGGAAATCCTATACCTGTATCACTGATGCTGAAACGTAGTCTTGGTTGGTGATCAGAACAGGCTGTATCGGCAACGGAGTGAGCGGTTTTGTCCATTATCCTTTCCAGTGTAATGGATACCTCACCTTGGTCGGTAAATTTGATGGCATTGGAAAGAAGGTTCAACAATACTTGTTGTAAGCGCCCTTGATCTCCATGAACTCTGAGTCGGGCTGAGTCACTGATGGTTTTGCGAATAATAATACCTTTCTCATCGGCCCGGGCGCGCGATAAGTTCAGCACTTTATCGAGGGTACTGGCCAGATCGAAATCAACGGGTTCTAGTTCCAGTTTTCCTGCTTCTATTTTAGAGATATCGAGTATTTCGTTAAGTATCTGTAACAGATGCTGTGCCGATTGATAAGCCGTATGACAGTACTGCTGCTCTTGTTCAGTGTGATGCTTGGACGAGCGTAATAGGCCAAGTAAGCCCAGTACCGCATTCATGGGCGTTCGCACTTCATGGCTGACGGTTGCAAGAAAGGCACTTTTGGCCTTGTTGGCGGCTTCGGCACGCTCTTTCGCCTGTTGCAGTTCGGCTTCTTTTTGTTTCAACTCGGTGATGTCCATACGGTAACCAACAATTCCTCCACCACGAATACTGCGCTCGACCACCCTGATCCAGCGGCCGGAATCGAGCTGCTGTTCCATTACGCCTTTTGGGTAGAGGTGTTGTTGCATTCGCTTACGAATGAGCTCTTCACCGTTGAGTTTATCGTGTTCATGGGTTTGATACTGACCATTTATCAGGCCATACCGAAGGATTTCTTCGAATGTTCGTCCTTCTTGAATGACCTCTCGGGAGGTTGAATAGATCTCACGGTAG
>JBFKTM010000747.1:0-1925 GCA_041636295.1 Oleiphilaceae bacterium | reverse complement strand
CCTGCTGAGATAACACCCGTTTGCAGAACCCATGAATAGTGAAAATTGAAGCCTCGTCCATATTGGTTAACGCTTCCCGTAACAGGAGGCGAGCCTCTTCTTTCGCTACAGACTTCTCCAAAGCCTGATAAAAAGGATCTGGAGTGTCACGCAGCCCCCAGTTTTCGAGGGTATCCCTTATTTCAGAGTCAATTCGACCTCTCAACTCTTCAGTCGCCGCTTTGGTGAAGGTAACGACCAGAATGTTTTGTACTTTAAGCTTTCGCTCTAACAGCAACCGCAAATAGATGCGCGTAATGTTGAAGGTTTTACCAGTGCCCGCACTGGCTTCAATTAAGTGTACGCCTTGTAATGGCAGCGTTTCGACGGTCAGTTTTTTAGCTATGGATTCTGCGTTGCTATTCATACCGCAGCCTCCGTCAAGGAGCGAAACATCACGCCATAAAGATCATTGATAGCATCCAGCCATTGGCCCGGCCAGTTCGGTGGTGCCTCCCAAAACCATTGAATATACGGGTCATAGGCCAACCCTCTTGCAGCAAAGCTGTCGCACCAGACTTTATCAAAGTCAGAAGCACTAAATGGTTTACCGGCTAACGTTTTTTCAAAGACTTTACGAGCCAACTCAGCATGAATCAACAGAGGCGAGACCATCCCCTGCTGCCAATATGTGAGCCATTTATGTAGCTCTACCAAAGGCTCTGACACAGCCTGAAACTGCAACACCTTATAGCCCTCTTTTTTCTGGTCTCGGTAAACCCCTTGGGTTGATTCAAATGAATGGGGTTCCAAGTCAGATATTGCGATACACGCTACCAGATGATGCAACCACATTCGCACCAAGTCTTTTCCTTTGGCATCTGCCGGGCGCCAAAAAACAATGGAGTTACCGCTTATGGGTAGCGATGCCGTAACAATGAAGTCGCCAACCTGAATGCGAACATCCCGCCGCTCTAATTTTTCAGGTAAAAGATCCAGAACAGCATTTGAAAATCGGTCAGATTGGGACGCCCACTCCCCTAACTCAATTGCTGTGCGTGGCGTATCAGGTAAATGACCTCGTAGCAGCTCACGCTCAATGGCCTGCTCGACATTTTCACCACGTAACTTTGAACCGATTAACTCATTTTCCACCAGATACCGGTCAAGATAGTTCGTTGCAAAGGGCTCACTATCATCAGGCATATCAGCCATTCGTTCACTAAAATCAAGTCTTAGCTGGGTTTTGGCAATCGCTTTGGCCGGATTGTCAAAAAATGAGACCAGTTGCTCGATGCCAATTTCCACGTTTGGAACAGGTGCCGGGAATAGACTATGATTATCCCTGGCTTGTGAGGCAGAGAACAGAGTTAACCACTTTGCATCAAAACTATAGAGCGGAGGCTGATAGTTCTGATGGCTAAAAGGTTGGAGTGGATACCGCCTGATAGCGTCTTTCGAGCACCACCCGTAAGCCCCCTCTATATAGTCCACTAGCTCTTTTAGTAAAAGTGAAGGCTGTTTCTCCTGGTTGTTTTTTATATCGTTGCCCTGATAACTCAAGTACAGTTTGTCCCTGGCGGAAATCAGCGCCTCTAAAAATAGATAACGATCATCACCACGTCGTGAACGATCTCCCAGCTTCGGAGGGCTAGCCGCCAGCAAATCAAAGCCGAGAGGCTGCCGTTGCCGGGGAAACTCACCATCATTCAACCCCAAAATTGCGATAATCTTAAACGGCACACTACGCATCGGAATCATGGAGCAAAATGTAACCTGCCCCGTCATAAAGCTTTGACCTTGCTCGGGTTGATTAAAACAGTTATTCAGATGAGCAGAAACAACAGAAAGTGGAACAACCTGGTCAAAGCCCGCAAGAGAAGTAGAATCTACCAGAGAATCAATCGCAGCGATTACAACCTGATAACCATGAACGCTCTCAATAT
>JBFKTM010000746.1:0-1934 GCA_041636295.1 Oleiphilaceae bacterium | reverse complement strand
GTCCATTACTGATTACCCAGAACGGTTTCTATTCGCTGGACAGTTCACCCCATAACATCCGCACCATTGATGATGTTAAAGGGCTTAAGATCGGTAGCTATCGAGGCAGTGCGGTGGCCGAGTACCTGACCAGTAACGGCTACACGGTTGATGTGGTGCCAAAAGATGCGCCTAACCTGCAAAAACTCAGTGCCAACCGGATTGATGTGTGGGCCGCAGACACCCTGGTGGCGGCCTATTTGTCGAAGCAGGCCAATGTCACCAATATCAAAGAGCAGTTGGTTTATTTCTCTACTCTCCGGGCCCTGGGCTGCCACTTGGGCACTCCCCAAGCGACCATTGATACGTTGCAGGAGGAGCTTAAAAAGATGTATGCCGATGGCACGGTGGAAGGGATTATGAAGCGATATCGCTAAGCGATGGATTGGTTAGTAGGGATGCCATTGCGCTGATGCTGGAAATTGGCCGGTGTCAGCGCCCATGAAACGTTATCGGGAACCAAACGTGTCACCGAATGCCAAATCACTGAGGAGCGGTTTGCTGGAAGTAAGTGAGGCGGGAGATGATAAAAGCCCTATTTTTTGATCTTAGCGGCGTGCTTTATGAAGGTGAGCAGGTCATTCCGGGAGCGCTGGCAACGGTCAACCGGTTGGAGAAGGGGGGCTTAACGCTTCGTTTTGTCACCAACACGTCGCGGAAGCCACGGATGCAGGTACTGGCCGATCTCAAGCGCATGGGGTTCACTATTGAGCCCGAGCAGCTCTATACCGCCCCGGCGGCGGCACTGGCCTACTGCCAGGCACATCACCTTAGCCCCTATTGTCTGGTGCACCCCAGTATTAAAGATGAATTTAGGTCGATTGAAAAGGCACCCTATAATGCGGTGGTATTAGGTGATGCCGCAGAGGACTTTACCTACCGGAACCTGGATCAAGCCTTCAATATTTTGATAGAGGGCGGAATGCTGATTGCGGTGGGAAGCAATCGTTACTTTCGAGATGAGCATGGGCTACACCTCGACGCAGGGCCATTTGTAAAGGCACTGGAATATGCGGCCGGTGTCAACGCCATCATTACCGGAAAACCCTCCGAAGCGTTCTTTCAGCAGGTAATTGCCAGCACCTCCTTCCAGCCTGGCGAGATTTTAATGGTCGGCGATGATGTGATAGGTGATATCGACGGGGCTCGGCGATGCGGTCTTGAAACCTGCCTGGTGCAAACCGGTAAATATCGTACCGGAGACGAAAACGCACTGACCCCGCCAGCGGCAATAGCAGCAGATGTGTCAGCGGCCATCGCCCATCGACTGCCCATGTTGTAGGGGCGGCAGGCGTCTGGTTGAAAAGACTATTGACAGGACTAGACTTGGTAATAAGGAGCTCCTCAATTTTCCATCTCTCATTGTTGATTTTTCAGTAGAGTCGGAGGTCGATATCATGAGTGCTCACAGTTTGACCGTTACCGATAACCGAACCGGTAAATGTTACGAAATACCCATTCAATATGGCACTTACCCAGAGTATGGTGCCACCATCAATGCGTTGGACTTGCGGCAGATAAAAGCATCCGACGATGACTTTGGTCTGCTGACCTATGACCCCGGATTTACCAATACCTGCTCGTGCAAGAGCAGTATCACCTTTCTTGATGGTGAAAAGGGCATCTTGCGCTACCGAGGTTACCCGATCGAACAGTTGGCTGAACATAGCAGCTATTTGGAGACCGCCTATCTGCTTTTATATGGCGAACTACCAGACGCCGAACAGTTACGAACATGGCGCCGTCGCATTACCGAACATACCATTATTCATGAGAACATCAAAAAGTTGATAGACGGTTTTCATCATGATGCCCATCCCATGGGAACCTTGGTAGGTACGGTGGGGGCGCTCTCCACCTTCTACCCCGACGCCAAAGATATTCATGATGAAGCC
>JBFKTM010000745.1:0-1941 GCA_041636295.1 Oleiphilaceae bacterium | reverse complement strand
TAGTTGGCACACAAACTTGGATATTATGTTCAGCACATAACTGCAAATAGCGTTCCAGTCTTGCTGAAGAGTGTTCAGGACCCTGGCCTTCATAACCATGTGGCAACAACATTGTGAGGCCACAGAGTCTCGCCCACTTGTGCTCACCACTGGTAATAAACTGATCTATAACGACCTGCGCACCGTTTGCAAAATCACCAAATTGAGCCTCCCAAATGACTAAAGCCTTAGGATTGGTCGTCGCATAACCATACTCAAATCCCAATACCGCCACTTCAGACAACAGAGAGTCGTAGATTTCAACTTTAGGCTGATTTTCAGCTAGGTGCTGCAATGGAACATAGACTGATCCATCATTTTGATTGTGCAATACAGCGTGACGATGAGAAAACGTACCACGGCCAACATCCTGCCCTGTAATACGAATTTCATGCCCTTCGTTCAGCAGGGTCGCATACGCCATCACTTCACCATACCCCCAGTTAATCGGCATGGCTCCCTGGTTCATCTTATTTCTATCTTCCAGAATTTTCTGAACCTGGCGCTGGATAGGGAATCCTTCGGGCATTTGACCAAGCTTTTTACCTAATCGCTCCAATGTTTTGCGATTAATGCTGGTTTTTGCTTTCGCTGTCAACTCATGTCCAAGATAAGGGGCCCAATCAACATGAAGCTCAAGTTTTGGTTCTTTCACCAAACTTTTTACTACATGCTCGCCGTTATCTAATGCCTCACGATATTCATCATCCAGCTTCTTAGATTCTTCGGCGGTTAGAATACCTTCACTGATCAAACGATCCGAGTAAATACTGCGGGTCGTATGCTGCGCCTTGATCTTTTTATACATCAACGGCTGAGTACCAGAAGGCTCGTCCGCCTCGTTATGCCCTCTACGACGATAACAAACAAGATCAATGACAATATCTTTTTTGAACTGGTGGCGATAGTCCATTGCCACTTGCGTAACAAATAGAACCGCTTCAGGATCGTCACCATTAACGTGCAATATGGGCGCCTGAATCATTTTTGCCACATCAGTACAATACTCTGTCGATCGAGCATCTTCCTGCTTATTAGTGGTAAAGCCAACCTGATTATTAATAACGATATGTACCGTACCACCCGTACGATAGGCACGAGTTTGAGACATCTGGAACGTCTCCATAACCACACCCTGACCGGCAAATGCAGCATCACCATGCATAATAATTGGAACGACTGTCTCACCCATCTCATCTTCTCGTCTTGCCTGCCGCGCCCTTACGGAGCCCTCAACAACAGGTGAAACGATTTCCAAATGAGAAGGGTTAAACGACAAGGCCAGATGAACCTCTCCACCTGGAGTCATGACATTCGATGAGAAACCTTGGTGATATTTAACATCACCAGACCCCATGTCATGAAGTTTTTTACCCTCGAACTCATCAAATAGATCTTTCGGATTTTTCCCGAGAGTATTGACTAGCACGTTGAGTCGACCGCGATGAGCCATGCCGATTACGATCTCCTTCGCACCATAACTACCGGCACGCTGGATCAGCTCGTCAGTTAAAGGAATTAAACTCTCACCACCTTCCAAGCCGAATCGTTTCGTACCTGGGTAACGAGAACCAAGATACTTCTCCAACCCCTCTGCGGCAGTTAAGCGTTCCAGAAGGTGCTTTCGAGTATCAGCCTCGTATTCTGGGTGTGCTTTTACTGACTCCAGACGCTGCTGAAACCAACGTTTAGTTTCAGTGTCGACAATGTGCATATACTCCGCACCAACACTGCTACAGTAAGTCGCTTCAAGACCTGCAACGATGTCGCGGAGTGTCATGGCATCAGAACCAAAAACCAGCGAGCCGGTCTGGAACTCTATATCCAAATCAGCTTCACTTAGGCCGTGGTAAGATAACCCCAAGTCAGCAACTGCTTCACGCTCCATAATTCCGAGTGGGT
>JBFKTM010000744.1:0-1945 GCA_041636295.1 Oleiphilaceae bacterium | reverse complement strand
GCTTATTGAATGCAAGTGGCGCACGGGTAATGGCCGCAATATGTTCTTTTAAAACACGCCACCATGGGAAGGTTAATAACTGCTTCTTTTTAGGGTTGTACCAGCTATTTCTGGATCGCATGGTCGGGTAGTTTTTAGCCGTGGATTGTTGACTGTGTCTACGATAAAAAAACAACGGTTCAGGAATACCAACAATTTGTCCAGCAAGGGCTAACTCAGTCACCAACACTTGGTCTGATGCCGCATAGTCTCCAATTAGCCGGGTTTTCTTTAAAATATCTTTTCGTATAAGACCGAAAACCAAAATCTGAGGCGGGTAACGCCAGCTGGCTGAAAAACGACAACTTACTTCAGGTGATGCTAGCTCCGGTTTAATACCAAAGTTCTTTTTGTAGGAATTGCCTATAGCGTCTATCTCATCTGTCGCGGTGTAACAGAGTACTGCTTGTTGGTTGCTGTCAAGCACAGCAACGCACTTTTCCACATAGTGGGGATGCCACAAATCATCATGGGCGGCCCACATAAAGTATTGGCCATTGGCCATCTCCACTACATGGTTAAAGTTCCATGATGCGCCTTGATTAGCCGGATTGTGATGAACTTTAATACGTGAATCTTTTAACGAATACTCGTCACAGATAGACTGGGTTTGATCAGTCGAACCATTGTTGGATATGACAATTTCAAAATCAGTAAAGGTTTGATTGAGCAGTGAGTTGAGCGTTTGTCTCAAGTATTTCTCTGCGTTATAGACCGGCATGCCGATACTGACTTTAGGTTGGCTATTTTCTCTCTGTTGATAAACATCGGTAGAAACTGACGCTGACATACCTTCGTTTCCTTCTGCCTAATGATTCTTACAGTCGATTGTCTTGTTCGCTGGTCTTATATTGAGTCTGAAAGAGCTCTTCATAGGCTGCGAGCAAGTGAGGGACTTCATATTTCCATGCAAGCGTATTCTCAACCCGAGCCTTGCCAAATGCCCCCATTTCCTCACGTAATGCAGGGTCGTCGACCAGCTTTACGATTTTATCTGCAAGATCTATTGCATCATTTTTTTTGGCATAGAGTGATGCTTGCTGTGCCGATACACGCCCCTCCGTAAGATCAAACTGCACGATGGGTTTCCCAAGGGCCATGTATTCCATGATTTTGTTCATCGTTGATTTATCGTTCATTTCATTGGCAATATCCGGGTTAACACACACGTCGGCGGTATTGAGCATTTCTAATAGCTGTTGGTCAGGAACACGCCCTGTAAACGTGACATAGTTGTCTACACCGAGTGTTCTCGCGAGTAATTTAAGATGCTCAATTTCTGTGCCGCCGCCTACCAATCCAAATTGAATATCGTGGCGGCGTAACTTATAGACGATATGCTGAACGGCTTTGAGGAGGTAATCGATGCCTTCCTGTTTACCCATTACTCCGACATACCCAATTAAAAATCGACGTCCATTTTTTAATTCATTGATTGGTGGTACTTGCCTTAGCCGTTCAAGGCTTGGCCCGCTGCGCACCACAAATACTTTTTGTGGGTCCATTCCGCCTCTGTTAATTGCAATCTGACGATAGGAGTGGTTTGTCGCAATGGATACATCAGCTGAACGGAAGGTAAGCCGTTCCAAAAAAATCATCAGGCGATAAAAGACGTCGCGCTTACCAAATTTGGCTTCATATAACTCCGGGTTTATATCATGATGGTCAAAGATAAATTTTTTACCCAACAATTTAAAAAACAGGGCAACAACAAAAATAAGATCTGGCGGGTTACAGGCATGTATCACGTTAAAGCCACGGGTTAACAGTACTCGCCATGCAAGTAAAAACTCCCAGAAGAGGGCTGTAGAGTATTCGAGTAAATAGCCAAGTGCGCCATCAGCTTCAAATGGCAATGGATGGCGGTAGATATAAATACCATCTATTATTTCGAAGCGTTTTTCAT
>JBFKTM010000743.1:0-1956 GCA_041636295.1 Oleiphilaceae bacterium | reverse complement strand
TCTCAGGGCATGCTTTGTGCTGACGCTGAGTTGGGAATGGCTGACTCATCTGATGGTTTGATGGAGCTACCTGTCGATGCGTTAGTCGGTCAGGATTTTAGAGAGTATATGAATCTCAACGATCGTATGATCGAAGTTGATCTGACGCCTAACAGAAGTGACTGCTTGTCCATTGCGGGTCTGGCTCGTGAAGTGGGTGTTTTAAATAAAATACTGGTTGATAAGCCGAAAATTGAAGCTGTTGTGCCGAGTATTAACGATACTTTCGGAATCAATGTTGATTCCCCGGCGGCATGCCCACGTTATATTGGGCGTGTGATTCGTGGTGTTAATGTAAAAGCGGAGACTCCGCTTTGGATGCAGGAGAAACTGAGAAGAAGTGGTCTTCGAAGTATTGATCCGGTGGTTGATGTTACCAATTATATTTTGTTGGAATTTGGTCAGCCTATGCACGCCTTTGATCTGGATAATTTGTCAGGGTCAATTAATGTACGGATGGCAAATGACAATGAAAAAATTACTCTGCTAGACGGACAGGAAGTTGAACTGAGATCAGACACACTTGTTATTGCTGACGAAGTCCGTGCACTTGCTATCGCTGGCGTAATGGGGGGGGAGCATTCCGGGGTTAAAGATACTACCGTAAATATTTTTCTGGAATGTGCATTTTTTGAACCGATAGCGATTGCAGGTAAGGCTCGTTCTTACGGATTGCATACCGATTCATCGCACCGCTTTGAGCGCGGAGTTGACTACAAACTACAAAGTAAAATGATCGAACGAGCGACAGCGCTTCTTTTGTCTATTGTAGGGGGAGAGGCTGGCCCTGTATCAGAAAAGGTTTCAAAGAAAGACTTACCTTCTCGGGCACTGGTTGAACTTCGTTATCCTCGTGTCGAGTCGTTACTTGGTTTAAAAGTGAATAAAACTGAGATTGAAGAGATCTTAACGCGGCTTGGCTTGAGAATTGAGAAGTTAACGAAGGATGGCTGGTTGATTAAAGTGCCTTCGTACCGTTTTGATATTTCAATTGAGGCAGACCTCATTGAAGAGATCGGTCGGATATACGGCTACAACAATTTGCCGGTAACGGAACCTGTTGGCAGTCTCGCGCTTAAACCAAAAGATGAGTCGATTACACCGATTGCTGATATTCAAAATCATTTGGTTACGCTGGGCTATCAAGAGGCGATTACTTATAGTTTTGTGGACCCTGTGCTGCAGCAAAGAATAGATCCTGAAAACGAAGGCATTGCCTTAGCAAATCCTATTTCTGCTGATCTGTCTGTCATGCGGACGTCACTTTGGACTGGTTTGTTGAAAGCGTTGGTCTATAACCAGAATCGTCAACAGGAGAGAGTGCGTCTGTTTGAATCTGGCCTAAGATTCATCAAAAAAGGCGACGAGATCGAGCAGTTGCCTATGCTGGCGGGTGTTATTAGTGGGGCTCGCCGTCCAGAAAATTGGACCAATGGAAAAGACAGCGTCGATTTCTTTGATGTTAAGGCTGACCTAGAGTCACTTTTTGCCCGTTTAGGTGGTGAATTTGAATTCAAGCCGGGTAGTTTGCCTGCATTACACCCTGGCCAAACCGCTGAAATTGTTAAAAATAGTAAAATAGTTGGCTATTTAGGCGCTTTACACCCAGAAATTCATAATTACTTGAATTTAAATGGCCCAGTTTATTTATTTGAGCTATGCTTAAATGAAATCGTTAAAGGTAAGGTGCCGCAATTCAAAGAATTTTCGAAATTTCCGGAAGTTCGCAGAGATTTAGCTATCCTTGTAAAAAAGGAAACTAATTATAGTGAAGTTAAATCTGCAATTGTTGAAAAGGCCGGTGATTGCCTGATTAATCTGAACGTGTTTGATGTGTACCAAGGGCAGGGTATTGAGCCAGGAATGAAAAGCTTGGCCATAAGTGTGACTTGGCAGCATGTTGAAAGAACACTGAAC
>JBFKTM010000742.1:0-1971 GCA_041636295.1 Oleiphilaceae bacterium | reverse complement strand
TTCGCGATGGCCCCAGCCATCAACAATAATCACAGCGGTAGGTGTGCGTTGCTCAGTCATCGTTTATCAATATTTCCAGGTTGTTAATGGGCAGAAGTTAAGAAAGCGGATTTTACCGTGTATAGGGAGATTTAGCTAATTGAAACATGATCCGCCTTCTGGCCGCTTCAGGAAGCACTGCTCAGGCTTGATGTGTTTTAGTGTCTGGATATCGATACCCGGTCTATAACCAGATAGTTCAGTCTGTCACCTTCTGTATAACGACCGGGGCGTGTATAATGCCGCGATTCTTAATTCTATTGACGGCTGGATGTAATAATGGAACGATTTTTTGAATTCGCAGTAAACCACTGGATTCTATCATCAACTTTTGTCGCCCTTTTGGTCGCGCTGTATTTATTGGAGAAAATGCGTTCTGGCCGTGCCATCTCTCCACAGCAGGCAACGCTGCTGCTGAATAAAGAGGAAGCAGTAATTGTTGATATTCGTGAGAAAAAAGACTTTAGCGAAGGCCGTATCAAAGGAGCCATTCATATTCCTTTTGCCAGCCTGAAAGATCGCACCAGCGAGCTGGATAAGTATAAAGAAAAGCAGTTGGTGATAGTCGATAAAATGGGCCAGCACTCAGGCATGGCCGGTAAGCTGCTGAAAGCCGCCGGGTTCGAAAACGTTTGCCGCATGAGTGGTGGTATTGCCGAGTGGAAAAGCAGTAGTCTGCCACTTGTTAAAAAGTAGTATTGGCTTGTCGTCAACACTAAAGGCCCAGATGACATTGCATAGAGGCATTGGTCTTGTCTGCGTTAGCAGTCGTATGTCGTCTGGCTGGTTCAACTCATTAGAGAGCGGTAATAGATGAGTAAAGTAGTACTTTATACCACGCGATTTTGCCCATACTGTGTTCGTGCACGAGCGCTACTTAAGAGCAAGGGGGTTGATTTTAAAGATATTGCGGTCGATAACGATCAAAACCTCCGACGGGAAATGATGGCCAAGAGTGGGCGTCATACCGTACCGCAGATATGGATTGGCGATCAGCATATTGGAGGTTGTGACGAGCTGTATGGATTAGAGAGACAAGGAAAACTTGATAGCCTACTTGAACTTTCTGCCTCCTGACCCCATCTTCGATAGTTACTTTGACAATATTGAGTCAACTGTGCGCAAGCGCATCCCGTAAAATCGCCAGGTAAAAGTGACCCGTGCACTCGTATCATGGTGATTAAACTCTTACTATAGTGCTTAGAAATGTGATTTCTAACTAATAAAAAATATGAAGATTAAGGAGTAGTTATGCCGGAAAATGAAACTCAACAAAACGATGCGCAGCCTCAATTTGCTCTTCAGCGTATTTATGTAAAAGATATCTCTTTTGAGTCACCAAATGCCCCTGAAGTCTTTCAGCAGCAGTGGAAACCACAGATCAATATGGATCTGAACACTTCAAACAAGAAGGTGAGTGAAACGCAATTTGAAGTGACGGTATCTTTGTCTATTACTGCCAAAGTGGAAGAAAACGTAGCCTTTATCGTTGAAATCCAGCAGGCGGGTATCTTCCATATCACGGGTATTGAAGGTCCTCAGTTAGCTCAAACATTAGGTGCTTTCTGCCCGAATGTGTTGTTCCCTTATGCGCGTGAAGCGGTAGATAGCCTGGTTAACAAAGGAAGCTTCCCCTCCCTGATGCTGGCACCAGTTAATTTCGATGCGATTTTTGCCGAAGCAATGCGTCGCAAGCAGGAAGAAGCACAGCAAGGTGAAGGCGCAGCGACTCACTAAGTTTAACTGCTAGTTAAACGTTTCAAGTAGCAAGAAGATTATTTGCATTTTATCGTACTACCGCAATACTTCTTGCCACTTGCCACTTGCCACTTGCCACTTGCCACTCAACTTTTACACCAATTTGCTCCTAACTAGTTCCCATCCAGAAATACCAAACATTTGAAATATGTTTCGTTGTAGGTCGGGTTTCGC
>JBFKTM010000741.1:0-1974 GCA_041636295.1 Oleiphilaceae bacterium | reverse complement strand
AATGAGTGTACGAATCTCTCCCTCGGGAAGCAAGTTCTCAATAAATGGAAACACCGTTTCATCATCATGGCGTTTTTGGTTTGTGGGCAATGTGAGTGAGATGGCAGGAGCCTGCTGCTCGATATAAGCATCATCGTATTCAAAAGTCATCCTCATCGCTTTATCTATCGACAATTTGCCAACAAACAAACTATCGAAGTACACGTCGAATATCCTCATGTGCTCACCTCAACCTTTATGCCAAAGCCATTAAGCACATCAAATAACTTGTTCAAGCGCTTTTTGGGTCTCCCGTTTTCAATGGTTGATAAAAACCTTGGAGAGACATTGCATAAGGCCGCGCCAGTGATTTGATCAATCCCCAATGTTGATCGCTTTGCCCTCACTAACTTGCCTGTAGTCGCCGGGTCGAACAACACAGGAATTTTGATTCCTAATGCTCTCGCAACTTTTACCAAACTATCTACTTCAACCGTTGTTTTGCCATTTTCCAACTGAGAAATAAACTTAGGCGATACATTGGCAGAAGTTGCCAACATGGCGGAATCAACACCGCTTGAACGCCTATAATTGGCGATAAAAGTGAGTAATTCATTGGCAGACTGAATAATCATCATCAATAGCTCATAAAGAAACATTACCGATCGATACTATAGCAAGCATATATCGCCTCGACAAGCCAAACATTACCGATCAGTACTATTATGAATTTAATCCCACAAAACCATGTAAATATAACCGTTCGGTACTATTCAAATACTATTTTGACAATAAAAAATAATCGAGAAGCAAGAAAACCGACACCAACACCAGTAAACACCCCATAATAAAGTTAAAAGTTCGTTTACCTCTTTCCTCGTAAAGAAAAGCTCTGGCTTTGTCTCCCGCATAAGCCCAGAAACCAATACAAAGATAACAAACACAAAAGTAAATACCGCTGAATAACATTAACGACGCATGACCATCGTCAGCACTGAAGACAGATACGCCCGCCACGCAAGCCACCCACGCCTTTGGGTTGAGCCACTGCAACAGGAAACCTTCTCTAAAATGGGGAATATTTCGCTTTTTCTCGGAAACGTCGAGTGATGCCCCTGCCAACCCAACCCCCATATAGGCGATAAATCCACAACCGCCCAAAAGCAGTATGTCCATGACCATAGGATACTGCTGAACAAACTGGGTTATCCCCAATCCTGATATCACCAGCAATAAGGTAAACCCGATTGTCGCGCCCGATACAAAAGGCAAAGTGCGCCAGAAACCGTGATTAGCGCCGGATATTACCGTCATCATTGTAACCGGGCCAGGTGAGATAGACATAGCAAATGAAAAAGTGGCCATAGCGATGATGATAGACATAGGTGTGATCTCTTCTGGTGATAATGTTTGATCAATCTACCACTGCCAATTTAATTAAATAATATGGTATATTTCGTTTTCACTGTTCTATATTTATTAATTATAGTAATTAAGACCACTCTTTAATGCTTGACCAACTACGCCCACTGATAATTTTTGCCAAGACCGCCCAATTAGGCTCTTTTCGGGCCGCTGCAAATGCGTTGAATTTATCCCCTTCGGTGGTGAGTTATCATGTTACGCAACTGGAGAAGGCGCATAATGTCGCCCTGCTATATCGCTCAACACGAAGATTGTCGCTCACGGACGATGGCAAACAACTCTTCCAAAGTGTTAAAAAATTAATTGAAAACGCAGAAGAAGCGCTAGACATTCTCTCTCAGGAAGGACGGGTACTAAGAGGAAAACTTAATGTTACCGCCCCCGCTGTGCTCATACGCAGCGAACTCACCAGAAAAATCGCTAGTTTCTGCCAGATGTTTCCAGAGGTAGCGCTCAACATCGACTTTACAGACGAAAGAAAAAACCTCATTCAAGACGGCATTGATGTGGCGATTCGCGTTGGAGTCATGGACGACAGTAACCTCAAATCTAAAAAGATATTCGATGTTT
>JBFKTM010000740.1:0-1991 GCA_041636295.1 Oleiphilaceae bacterium | reverse complement strand
TGGAGGGAGGCTCTGGATTGAACACCCTACAATAATCCCTCCCTGTTGCATTACCACAGCGGCAAAGTACGGAGACCCTGTGATACGTGTCTCGTACCAATTAGTAGACCTATAGGGCAGGTTTGAAATAAAAACGGGTAAACGAGGAAATATCCGGAAAGTAGACGTTTGGCATTGAGTTAACAAATATAAGACCAAGTGCAGGAGCTTTTGGGAGCCGAAGCGAAGAGGTTTGAAGAGAGCCAAGAGTAGCCGGTTGATTTTGCTCGATTGGCTGTTATGCGAGATTTTCGTATCAATGGTTTTTTGAATCGATCGGTAGAGCATATCTCCCCCTTCGAAAACATAGAAAAATGTAAAAATAACTCCTGTTTTTCTACTTGTAGCCTGACAATCCGGTTTGAGCTTTCGACTCTCTAATTTAAAGTGTTAAAAATATAATTGCTCGATAGTTTGCTACTGATAATATCTCTAATTAAGGATAGTTCATTTTTTCGTAATGGAAGTACTTTATCTCAGGGTGCCATTAGGCTATTTCAGTTTGCATAAATCGATAAGCTTGTAGATTTGACCTCCATCAGTTGAACTAAACTCTCCTGCCGGGTGCGACACTTTGTCACTGTTTGAATGTGTCTATTGCTGATAATCTACCTCGGTTTTGACTGTTAAAAATATATAAAGTATTGATAAATATAGAATAATAACTGTCTGTTATTGACTTCTGTCAAACGTTATTCCGCACACAAAATATACAGTTCCTTCCAAATTAATCGTCGTGAAGGATCAATCATGTTCAAACTCAAAACGCTTTCCCAAGTGATCGCGGCCAGTGTGGCCACCTCGTTTCTAGTTGGTTGTGGTGGCGGTTCCAGTTCCAGTTCTGGGTCTGCATCCGCATCCACCAATACTACCGAGGTGACGGGCAGCGTCTTTGCTTCCTACGTTGCTGATGCCGAGGTAGAGGTTCTGGCAGGCAAGAACCGAATTGCCGGGCCGGTGAAGACAAATGCAATGGGAAACTTTGAAGTTAAGATTCCAAACGAACATTTAACAAGTGAGCTGGTGTTTGTCGCAACAGCGGGGAAGTATACCGATGAGGCGACACAACAGAGTGTAGATTCAGAGCGATTGGCCGTCATCGCTGCAGCCAACTCATTGGGCACGAGCAAGAAAGTTAGCGCGACGCCTGCTTCAACGTTGATCGAAAGACTCTCAGAGCAACTATCGGTTGCGGGCGAAGAAAATCCCCTTGCTAAAGCTCAGGAATACTATGAAAAGGCATTCGGCGACTTGCCTGATACGTCGGTGATACCGGTGGATGTGACCAAGGAAAATAGTAGTGCCGATGCAGAAGCAAAAAAGGAAGGCTTGCGTGCCGCTGCCTTCAGTCAGCTGTTGAAAGATCTCGGCTTGGAGGCTGGCGATCATAAGGCGTTGCTGGATGCCTTGGCGGAAGACCTGGCGGATGGTAAGGCTGATGGCATGAATGCCACGCAAGAGGTTCAACTGAAGAACCAGAAACTGAGCAAAGATATCGCCAACCGATTCTCCAGCGCCTTGGTTAAGTTTACTAATGACACCACCAAAAACAAGTCCGGACTGCTCCCGGGTAATGCGGGCTGGATCAAGTTCCATGAGACGGCTGCTGGTGAAAACTACCTCTTCAAGCTGGAACCAAAAGGCGAGGTGTTACGAGGGCGTACCGATTTCACGTTAACGGTAACTGATCTCGAAGGCAATGCGGTGGCTGGACTCGCTGGTAAGCAGCCAATGTTGATGCCAATGATGCATATGGAGAAGCATTCACACAGCTCACCACATGCAGGATGCGGTACTCTGGATGCGGCAGGCAAGACCGACTGTACTGTCTACTTCCTGATGTCCTCTGCCATGGGTGATCAGTTCATGGGTAACTGGGAGCTGGCATTTACCGTTAATAAAGGTGCTGACAATGAAGATTCCGTTAAGTTTTTCCCGACAGTAAAAATGCC
>JBFKTM010000739.1:0-2005 GCA_041636295.1 Oleiphilaceae bacterium | reverse complement strand
CCTACATGGCCATTGACATGCAGTAACGGCACGTCGTCTTTTACATGCTGATAACGTTCAAATATTTGCTGAATTAAGGCCAGGTTTTTAATCTCTCCCCCCGACTTTTTCCAGCCTTTCTTTTTCCAACTGGCCGCCCATTGCGTAATACACTGAATAGAGTATTTGGAATCACACAACACCACCACAGTGTGACCGGCCCCCAACTCTTTTTCTGCCAAAATCAATGCTTGATCCAGGGCGTTCAGCTCTGCAGTATTATTAGTGCCCTTAGGATTGTATAGGCCATACCAGAGTTCGCTCATTTCGTTATCACGGTATAAGGCTAACCCTGAACCGGCTTCGCCAGGATTAGGCTCACAGCCGCCATCCGTGAATATTTTCACTTGCTGGGGCAATGCCTGCACTTCTTTTGCGGTATAGGTTTTAACGGTCTGGCGGTTTGACGGTTTTGCACTGGAAGACGACTTTTTAAACACCACCGAGCTACTACCACCATAAGCGGCCTCGGCTTCTGCTAAGGTAGGAAAAGACTTATATCTCGCTCCGGCAAACTGCTCCACTTGTTTTTTGCAAGTTGCCCAATCGGTATAAATGCCTGGGGTTCGTCCTTTCCAGACCACGTAGAATTTCTTTGCCACAAAGTTTCCTTGTCATTCTTATTTAATAATTGAGGGGAATCATAACGGAATGTCGCAAGCTCATATAGGGATATTTTTGCTCGTTTGAAACCCAATTACAGGGGTTCAGCAAAAGTTCACAAATTAACAACAAAACAACCGAGAAAACGAATTCGGTGGGCTCGACGCTCGTGACTGTCTGAGCTAACCTAGAAGTATAGAACTGACCATAAACTCAATTGAACTTATCAGGAGTAGAGGATGCAGAACAAACTATTGAAAACGGCTATTGCAGGCAAGCTTGCCGCTAGCGCCAGTATCGTTAGTGCAGGCGGTCTTGGCAAAACAGACGTACCGGAAACAACGCTTCCACAGATGTCTCTCGCTGAAATTGGCGCCCCATACAATATCATCACAGCACCGGCCTCAGCTTCCACTTCCGTCACTGGCGCAGAAGTGCTTGAAGGCACCATTTATACCCAGCTTGCTGCCAATCAACGCATCGACTTTGTTGTCGAGGGTATTAATGCGTCAGAGCCTGTCACCGTGTTCTTGGGCATGAGTAAAGCGGCTGGTATGGCTGAATCATGGTTGACCTTTACTGAAGGTCAAGGCCAATTGGAACTGGACCCAGCGACACTCGAGTTGCTTGCAGCAGTGGAGATTGACCCTTTGGCGGTACCAGAGTTTCCTAACTCATTAGGCTCAATTGAGCGTAATCATGAGTCTGTCGTAGTACCTATTCGCTTGTCAGATCTAAGCAGTTTAGGTGCTGAGGGTGATAAAGTTTACATTCAATCAGTCGCTGTACCCGTTGATGCTGAAGGGCAGATTGTATGGGAGAGAGCCCAGGCCTCTGAAGTTGATGTATTCATGTTAAATACTACTGCCACTGAAAACCTCGATATAACAGGCAAAACAGGGTCTACTGGGGGTGACACAGGCGGAGATACCGGCGGGGATAGCGGAGGCAAAACGCCTTAATTTATCCATCATGACGCTCAATGTTAAACCTGTTGGTAAAGAAACTCTCCATGGAAAGCGCGTTTCGCTGGAAGTGGCATCCCCTCAGCATGCTGAGTTTCTTGCCAAAACCTATCAGCTCGATGATTTTATGGACCGCTACCGTCTGGCGCAAGATAGAAGCATCACGGCTGATAGTGTTTTTGAAAGACTTACCCAGGAAAAACATCTGAGTCCTCAACAACTCAAAAGAATCGAATGGGTCATCATGGGCCCTGACAAATCCTCTTCTGACAATACGGCTGACAAATACAGCCCTATCGGCATCGCCTCGCTGGCAGACTATCTACCTGCACACAATCGTGCAGAATTGCTGGTA
Organism: Oleiphilaceae bacterium; assembly: GCA_041636295.1. Lineage (GTDB taxonomy): Bacteria > Pseudomonadota > Gammaproteobacteria > Pseudomonadales > Oleiphilaceae > Alkalimarinus. The sequence continues at coordinate 43 of JBFKTM010000739.1, read as the reverse complement.
GGTATCAGTGATCCTCAAAATAGAGTGGGTAATTTGGCGGTGG
>JBFKTM010000738.1:0-2018 GCA_041636295.1 Oleiphilaceae bacterium | reverse complement strand
GGGAAGCAGATGATTATTGAGTCTCGCTCAGGTGTGGCCCGTGTAAGAATTCTCGAAGGCGATGAACGGCTACATTATAAGCCCTGTGTTGATGTTACTTTTGGCTCTGCCGCCCGGAGTTTCCCTGGAAAAACGTTAGGAATCATATTGACCGGTATGGGGGCTGATGGAAAGGATGGTTGTCGATTAATGAAGCAGTCTGGAGCGACGGTTTGGGCGCAGGATGAAAAGAGCTGCGTAATCTATGGCATGCCAATGGCTATTGTTAAAGCGGGATTGGCTGATGAAATTCTTAGTTTGGGGAATATTGCTGACCGTATTATAAGCGGGGTTCGGTAATGGATTTACTGAGTATCATTGGCGTGATATTGGCGTTTGGAGCCGTTATTGGCGGTAACTTTCTAGAAGGCGGTACGGTTGATGCGCTGATCAATGTTCCTGCTACCATTATTGTTATCGGCGGAACCTTTGCCGCTATTACCCTGCAGACCTCATTCAAACTGTTAAAACATTCAGGTCGCATGCTCCTTTGGGTTTTCTCTCCTCCCTATGTCAGCCTGGAGGATGGCATGGATAAAATTGTAAAGTGGAGTATGAGGGCAAGAAAAGAAGGGTTGCTGGGGCTTGAAGTGATGGCTAGCAAAGAGGGCGAACCATTTGCCAAAAAAGGATTGCAGCTTTTGGTGGATGGGGCGGAGCCTGATGCTATTAGAAGTGTGATGGAAGTCGACCTGATTTCTAAAGAAAATCGGGATATAGAGGGCGCTAAGGTTTACGAAAGTATGGGAGGGTACTCTCCGACTATTGGTATTATTGGCGCGGTTATGGGGCTGATTCATGTAATGAGTAATCTCGAAGATCCTGCATCACTGGGATCTGGGATTGCGACAGCGTTTGTTGCAACCATATATGGTGTTGCCTTTGCAAACCTGTTTCTTTTTCCTATTGCGAATAAACTAAAGTCAGTTATTAAATTGGAATCGCTGTATCGAGAGATGATGATCGAAGGGCTTATATCAATTGCTGAAGGTGAGAATCCTCGTTCAATTGAGTTGAAGTTGCGCGGTTTTCTGTATTGATCGTTAAACAAGCGTTAAGTGCTGCTTGAGTGAGAGAGTGATGCGTCGGCATAGAGAGGAAGAAGAGTCTCATAGCAAAGAGCGTTGGCTGGTCTCGTATGCTGATTTTATCACACTGCTGTTCGCCTTTTTTGTCGTAATGTACTCAATATCTTCGGTGAATGAGGGTAAGTATAAAGTGCTTTCTGAGACTCTTGAAGGGGCTTTTAATGCAACGCAACGAACTACGAAGCCGATTCAGATAGGCACTAAAATCCCAAGAACAGAGGATGTAGATGGTGGGGAAAATAAAATACTGCCGGTAGAATCGATACCTCGTGGAAGTGAAGGGCGTGTTAAGGATCGGACCAAGGGAATGCGCGAGATAGCTGATAAGTTTGCGGCAGAGTTTTCAGGTATGATTTCAGACGGCCTGGTCTCAGTTAATGAGAATAAGGATTGGGTTGAGGTCTCTTTATCCGATAAGATTTTATTTAAGAGTGGCGATGTTGAGCCGCATCATGAAGCCTTTCCTGTATTAGAAAAGATCGCTGTGATGCTTAAAAATTATGATAATGCGCTGTTGGTTGAAGGGTTTACAGATAATATTCCTGTACGCACCGGGGCATTCCAGACTAACTGGGAATTATCGGCTGCACGTTCTGCGGCAGTGGTACGTATGCTCGCCTTTGAGGGGGTAAAGCCATCGCGGATGGCTGCAATTGGTTATGGGGAGTTCCAGCCTATTGCACGCAATGATACATCTGAAGGGAGGAGCCGAAATCGGCGTGTTGTTCTTGTCATATCAAAAGACCCTAGTGTTCGAGTAACCCTTCGCAATCCCGGCTAGGAGTAATAGATCGGGTTTCTGCCACGGCGTATTCTTGATCGTGTTCTCTGGCAGCATTAAACTGCTTTTTATCTCTTCACGGCCACTTAAGCTGGCGGACTGTTTAATCG
>JBFKTM010000737.1:0-2022 GCA_041636295.1 Oleiphilaceae bacterium | reverse complement strand
AGACGTGCGGGGTATTCAGGCGGGCAGTTAATGGCATTGTCTGCCCGGCAGAGAGGGTCAGTGATATAGGTAATCTTCATCATGCTGCCCAGGGTACGGATCTTCTTATAAGTATGATGGCAATTACTGAAAAGTGTTAGTTAGGCTATTGACTCTGTAGTTACTACAGGTCATAGGATGCTAGGAGTGGGGGGAAATGTTGTTAACCTAAGTATGTGTGGTTTTTGTAGGTCGGGTTTTAACCCGACAACATGTTAACTCCCGCAAGGCGTTATAAATTAGATGACTACTAGCTTTTCAGAGGAGTGTCGGGTTAAAACCCGACCTACATTTTGGATGTTCTCTTAAGCTAATGGAGTTGAGTTCGGAGACTGGAAGAAACAACATGAATAGCTATCAACGAATATTTGGAACTGGCCCCAGGGGGGCCGTTATCAGCGTGGCGTTATTGGTTCTCGCCGGTTATTTGGAGCCGGTGCTGGCATTGCCGGTCATACATGGTCGTGACTATGTGGGGGGCGTTGTCTTTATTGTATCCATTATCCTCACCATCGGTCTTATTGGTTGGAGTGTTAAATCACTTCCACCCAATGAGCGGGGGCGAAAACTGGTGACTGAGGGTGCCTTTAAGTGGTTTCGGCACCCCTTGTATGGGGCGTTCCTACTATTCTTCAATTTTGGATTGGCCTTACTGTTGGATAACTGGATTTATCTGCTCTGGGCGGTTTTGCAGTTCCCGGTATGGCATCTGAATATTGCAGGCGAAGAGGCGTTGGTAAGAGATGCATTTGGTGAGGAGTACGATAATTACTGCCGTGTCACTGGGCGTTTCTTTCCTAGAATATACTAGCGTTTAAGGGAGCTTAATGTGATAGCGGTTTCGCTATCCCTTGATGGTTAAATCACAGCAATGATTCAACCCAGTGATGATACAGGCCTGCGAGTGGGGCTTGGGTATTCGTACAGACAGCAATAGGTATCGTCTGTAACAGGGCTGCAAAAGCATCTTTATCGGCAAAACGTGCTGCAAAGTGTGCCTGGTTGATAAAAGGCAGTAATTGGAGAACCATGCCACCGGCCAGGACTGCGCCTCCGTGGCTGAGAGTTCTCAACGCCATGTTCCCGAGTTCGTTCGCAATTAGGTCGCAAAACAGGTCGACGGTGCTGCGGTAGATCGAAAGCGGAAAGGCATGAGCAAGTCGTATGATTTCTGCGTTGATATCCTTCGATGGATCGGGTGGCTCGTCTGGCAGCGGATTCTGGCCGCTGCTTTTGTCTATGAGTTCCTGTCGGGTTTCTATGAGCTCTTGATTGGTTGTCGTTAAAAATTCAAGTATGAGATGCAGCCCCTGGCCGGACACCACTTGTTCGAGGCTAACGGGCAGCGGGTTGTTTTGACGGCGCTTCTGCTGCCATAAAAAGTGCAGTAGCTGCGCTTCGCACTCGGTATGTGGGGCAAAGTCACAGTGCCCACCTTCTCCGGCAATTGCCTGGTAGCCTGTTTGGCGCTGCCAGGTCAGTGTTGCCTGACCCATGCCCGTACCGATACTCATGATTGACAGGTTTTCGGTCGGGTGCAGCTGCTCCCCCTGTAAGAACGTTAAATCTTCGGCGTTCAGATAGGGAATTGCCCATGCCGTTGCTTCCAGATCGTTAATCAGTTGAATTTTTGCGTCGGGGAAGTGTTGTTCTAGCCGCGCCTGATTGAGTGTCCAGTTAAGGTTAGTCATCTCACAGTGGTTGTTTTTAACAGGGCCGGCAACGGCCAACAAACAGGCCGATACGGGGGAGGATAGATGGGATGCAAGTTCGTTGATCAGCGCGTCAAATGAGTCAAAATTTCGGTTGTCAAAGCGGACAAATTCACCAGGAAACCGCTGATTGCTCAGGAGGCTGAATTGCGATTTGGTGCCCCCTATATCACCGAGAATAATCATAATAAGCACACATAGAAAACGGCAAACGGAATGGGATGATTCTGTATAAAAAATAATCAATATGCTTTGGGCATTATAGTTACTT
>JBFKTM010000736.1:0-2026 GCA_041636295.1 Oleiphilaceae bacterium | reverse complement strand
CCAGTGAACCGCTCCCTGATTTTGCCCACATTTACAACTCCCAAGAAAAAAAGCAGGCGTTTTTCAGTTATTTAATACCTATAGTAAAAAGCGTTAACAGCCGCGTTGAACAAGAAAGAAGCAGAGTTATTGAACTTCAAAATAAGCCACAACTGAACAGCGATGAAGAGCGTTACCTGGAAAAACTCACTAAGAAATATAGAGTCAAAGTCACCCGAGGCTACTCCCCCATGGTATTCCAGGAATTGCTCTTCAAAGTGGACACTATTCCCCCATCACTGGTATTAGCCCAAGCGGCCAACGAGTCTGCCTGGGGCACCTCACGATTTGCCACCCAGGGCAACAACCTCTTTGGCCAATGGTGCTTTTCAAAAGGTTGCGGACTTATTCCAGCACACCGGGAAAAAAATGCGACTCATGAGGTGGCGAAATTTGATACGGTCTACAAGTCCGTTGAGAGCTATGTATTAAATCTCAACAGACACACTCAATATAAAGGGCTTCGAAAAATCCGCTACAAAAGCAGACAGGAAAAACAACCTGTAAAGGGAGTGCAGCTGGCAAAAGGCCTACAAGGGTATTCTGAAAGGGGCCAAGACTACGTAAACGAAATACAGTCGATGATTCGATTCAATAACCTTTCATCGTTCGACCACAGCGGCTGAGCGAACCCCTTTACTGACTTTATAACGGTAGTGTTTACGCCATATGCTGACTGAAACATGCCCTACGGTAAAATCAGCACCGAATATTGTCATACCGTCCCATTATTTGGTAAAAAGGTACAAGCAGATAACAAAGGGGGATTGAATGCCTCAAACCACTAAGAAACCTATAGAGACAGATAAAACCGAAATTCCCGAGAAGTCGTTCTGGAAAAAGGTGAAGGCCAACACCTCAGTAGCTGGCTACGAGGCTATTTACAATGCCCTTGTGCTATTTTATACGGCAAGAGCCAAGGAAACCCCTACGTGGTGCAAAACCGTTATTGTCGGTGCCTTAGGCTACTTTATCAGCTTAATTGACGGTATACCGGATCTGACTCCTGTATTGGGTTATACCGACGACATTGCCGTCATGATTGCAGCAGTTGGCGCGCTGGCAACTCATATAACACCTGAAATAAAAGAAAAGGCAAAAGAAAGGGCCGATAAACTCTTTCATAAACAAGAGTAATAGCTAGACGACTAAACATTGGGGTCGTATGGTAGATCGCACCACCGGAGTTCGAGAAGGAGTTTCGAAATGCTTAGTTTTCTTCCAAGCTGGCTAAAAGGCATCATTGCCACCCTGATCATCTTAACAAACACGTTGCTACTGTTCCCTTTTTTATGCTTTTTCGCCCTCATCAAGTTAATATTGCCCATTAACCACATCAGGGTCTTATGCACCCGAGCCCTTATTACAATTGCAGACCTCTGGGTATCTATTAACAGCTTTAACTTTGTACTACTGCACAACATTGATTGGCAAGTCGATGGGCTGGATAACTTATCTAAAGATGAATGGTACTTAGTGACCAGTAATCACCAGTCTTGGGCCGATATTCCAATTATGCAGTATCTGCTCAAAGGAAAGATTCCAATGCTGAAATTTTTCCTTAAAAAAGAGCTTATCTGGATGCCTATATTAGGCATTTGTTGGTGGGCTCTAGACTTTCCTTTCATGCAGAGATTCTCGCGCACTTTTTTGGAACGCCACCCAGAAATGAAAGGTAAGGACCTTGAAACGACTAGAAAAGCCTGTGAGAAATTCAAATACACACCGATTACGGTATTTAACTTTCTCGAAGGAACACGCTTCTCCAAAATAAAACTCGCTAAACAACAATCGCCTTATAAACACCTTTTAAAGCCAAAGGCAGGAGGCGCTGCCTTTGTGCTGGATGCAATGGGTGACCAAATTCACACACTGCTGGATATCACAATTATCTACCCTGACCAACACTGCGGAATCTGGGATTTACTCTGTGGACGAATAGACCGCATTGCCGTATCCGCAAGAGCCATTAAAATTCCAGAGGCAT
>JBFKTM010000735.1:0-2027 GCA_041636295.1 Oleiphilaceae bacterium | reverse complement strand
GGTTTTCCCTTGTGATGTTTCTGATGATCAACAGATTGAAACCCTTTTTGAAGATATATCCAAGCAATGGGATGGTATTGACATTATTGTTCACTCAGTTGGGTTTGCACCAGCAGACCAGCTCGATGGCAACTTTGTTGACGTTACCACAAGGGAAGGTTTTAAGGTTGCCCACGATATTAGCTCCTATAGCTTTATTGCTCTGGCGAAAGGAGGACGTGAGCTGATGAGGGGTAGACAAGGCTCACTACTGACACTCACCTATTTAGGCGCAGAGCAAACGATTCCAAATTACAATGTCATGGGCTTAGCCAAGGCCAGCCTTGAAGCCAATGTAAGATACATGGCCAATAGCCTTGGCCCTGAAGGCATTCGCGTCAATGCTATATCTGCAGGCCCTATTCGTACGCTGGCGGCGTCCGGCGTAAAAAGCTTTCGGAAGATGCTTTCTGAAACAGAAAAACGTACTCCATTGCGGCGCAACGTTACGATCGAAGAGGTTGGCAATACTGCGGCATTTTTGTCGTCAGACCTCGCCAGTGGTATTACCGGAGAAATTCTGTATGTCGATGCCGGTTTTAATATTACCGCTATGGGGCCGTTAGATAGCTAATCGGCACTCATTTCCAATAAATTTCGACTGCATCACTGTAACCGTTTGTAAAAAACGTTATTTTCTAAGGCCCTTGGTACTTTTCGCCAGGGCTTTGTTTATCTACCTTTTTAATCAGTAGCGATTTTGGTACCTTTGCCTACACTGGCCTGGTATGACAGTGTGGGTGGCCGGTACAAAAAACGAGTAGTAACGCAATCCAGGTGATCTTTGTGCAGCGATTTTATATCCGATTTTTTCTTTCAGTAGTTTTAGTTCTTACGATAAGCGGTTGCTCCAGCATGGGAGCGGCAATGCGGGCAAGCCCCTCTTTTGCAAACGCGTTAGGTGTAGCCGACATTCCACTTGTAGACCTCAAAGAGCGCTACACTAACGAAAACTCAAAATGGGCTAACGTTAACGGACTTGAAATCCACTATCAGGATGTTGGCGAAGGGCCAACTATCGTATTGGTTCACGGTATCATGTCGTCTTTACAAACGTGGGATGACTGGGTTGCTGAACTAAGTAAGTCTTATCGTGTTGTCAGTCTGGATGTGCCTGGCTTTGGCTTAACCGGAGCACCGGCGTCAATTGATGATTTCACTGAAGAGTTTCTACTCAACACTTTTGCCAAGTTTGTTGATGAAATTGAACTTGAAGATTTCTCACTCGCCGGGAATTCCCTTGGTGGGTATATAGCAGCACAATATGCATCAGCCTATCCAAATCGGATCAACCACCTGATTCTTCTTGATCCCATTGCCTATCCACAAGACGTACCCTGGGTAATGGACGTAGGCACGGCGCCTATTATTTCTACAATGGGCGCATTTGTTCAACCGCCTCTGTTGATAACGATGAACGTTAAACAGGTTTATGGTGACCATCAACGGATCGAAAGAAGGCATATGGATCGCTACGTACACATGGCCCAACGCCCTGGAGCCAAAGGGGCATATATAAAAACAATGGAAATTCTTAAAGAGCGGAGTACTCAGGAGACGCCACTACCATTCAGTCGCATTAAAGCACCGACGCTACTTATGTGGGGGGAAGCCGATGCCTGGGTTCCTGTTGAGCTATCTCAACGCTGGAAAGACGATATCAGGGATAGCCAAGTGGTAATTTATCCTGGCGTCGGCCACATGCCGATGGAAGAAATTCCGACCAAAACAGTAGTAGACGCAATTGCATTTTTAAATGGAGAGAAGATCGTTCCTCCTGCGCCGTCTACAAAATCATTCAGTGATCCTGGTGCGTTGGAACGCCCGCTAGAACCGGTTACCAATTAACTCCCCTGAGACATTATGTGATACTCCCCCAGTGAGGGTATCACATAACAAAACTTAAGCGTCTCGATCGCGACAGGCTCCGAGAAATAATTTCCTTGCACATATTCACAAGATAAACTTTTAATGATGCTAAGTTGTGC
>JBFKTM010000734.1:0-2032 GCA_041636295.1 Oleiphilaceae bacterium | reverse complement strand
CCAACTGACTCAGTACTTTTTTACCTTCTTGTGTCGCTTTATCCAGCTGAGGCTTCAATGTTGATTGAACCTTATCACTGATAGCCTGGACTTGTTTAAGCTGACTTTTAAATGTTTCCTGAATCATCAAATGCCTCGACATATAGGTGGATCTTCAAATCAATCTAATGAGGCGATGGTAGATAATAAAATTAGAATATTCATCCTAATTTGATAAATAACCTTTTATTGTCTGTTCGTTTCATTAATTTAATGAACTTCTGACTAATGTTAGTCCGAGATATTGGGGTACCGCTGGCTGGATTATTACCACTCATGTAAGTTGTATGTAGTCATACCCGCGAAGCCTTGTATACATTGGTTTCAAAGCGTTATGGAATTCCGTCTGCGCGGAGATGACTAGGTGGTTAAGTTGCAGGATGCAGTCTAATTAGTTCGCATCCAGAAATACCGAATGATTGAAATATGTTCCGTTGTAGGTCGGGTTTTAACCCGACATTGATTACCGTTAAAAATAGCAGTTTATTAGCCGTTTATGGACAGCCACTATTCAGGCCATTTCAAGAATGGTACGAACCAGTTTCTCGATGCCAGCAGCGGCTTCGGAAATTCTACCTGCAAGCATATAAGCAGGGGTTGTCACAATTTTATTTTCCTGGTCAATGACTACGTCATCTACAACACACTCTTTATGTCTGGCCCCCATTGCTTCGATCATCGATGATGTTTCTTGATCGTTACCTATCGTGCATTGTGCGTTTTTTCCATTATAAATATGTGCTACCAGGGTGGGGGCGATGCAGATGTAACCTGCAGGTTTTCCTGCCGTTGCAAACGCTTGGGCTGCCTTTTTAACATCACCATTAATAGTCATATCTTTGCCTTTGGTGGCAAAATCGCTCAGGTTTTTGGCGGCACCAAATCCACCCGGGAATATAATGGCGTCAAAGTCTTCCACGTTTATCATGGCAAGGTCTTTAATATCACCTCTCGCCAGGCGAGCGGCTTCAACCAGAACGTTGCGTTTTTCACCTTCAGCAACTTCACCTTTTAGGTGGTTTATTACATGCATTTGCTCAATATTGGGGGCAAAACACTGGTATTCGGCATCATGGCTATCTAGCGCTAGCAGGGTAATGACTGATTCGTATATTTCAGATCCGTCATAGACGCCACAGCCGGACAAAACAACCGCTACTCTTTTCATGGGATACTCCATTACAAAATGTGAGAATGTAAATTTGGTCCAATAATAGTTGTAGAGGGCGGTGGGGCTGTCAAGAGACTTTTTTACTTGCATTAAGTGTGTACAATGGCCCGCCTATCTTTTATGAAAGAATTGATAAGCCGGTTGATGCAATTTGATTAGGGGCTGCAACGTAGTGCTATGACAGAAACAGAATTTAAAACGCCCTTTGGCTCGTTAATGCTCCAACGATTTCCTGCAAGAAGCAATGACACATTGCGGGCATGGGACGCGGCAGATGAACTCATTGTCAGTTATCTACACGAACAAGAGTTGATTAAAGGTCATCGTCGAGTTTTGGTATTTAATGATCAATTTGGCGCGCTCACCACCGCAATATGCCATGCGGCAATCGCCGGTTCGTGCCCAATGAATATTGATGTTATGACCGACTCCTATATCTCGAAGATGGCAATCACTGAAAATATCGAGCGTAACAATCTCGACCTGTCACAACTCTCCTTAACGATACTGGATAGTCTTTCGTCCCCAACACTGCAATACGATTTGATCGTTTACAAGTTACCCCGCAACCACACCTATTTAGCGGACGTAATGTCACGGCTGCGTGATTTTGTCGATGGGAATACCACCATTGTGGGGGGCGCGATGGTGAAGTACCTGCCAGCGACTGTACTGAGTTTGCTCAGTAATACTATTGGTGAGACGACGACATCACTGGCGGCAAAAAAAGCGAGACTAGTATTTTCAAGTTTCGACGGTTCGCTAACACCCTCAACACAATACCAGACTACGTACCGTGTTAATGAGATCGATGCAGAATTG
>JBFKTM010000733.1:0-2040 GCA_041636295.1 Oleiphilaceae bacterium | reverse complement strand
GCCTGAAACTTCTCTTCTTGTGTCAAATAGATAAGATCATTGTGGTCGACTCGCTCGATCGGCTTATTGGTTGGTATAACAACGACATCTAGACCGTATATTTGCTGAAACTCAAAGGCTTCAGTATCGGCAGTCCCCGTCATGCCCGCCAACTTTCCATATAATCGGAAGTAATTCTGAAAGGTTGTTGATGCAAGTGTCTGGCTTTCTGCCTGAATCGCAACGCCCTCCTTCGCCTCAATCGCCTGGTGCATTCCCTCACCCCAGCGACGACCCGGCATGGTACGTCCGGTGTGCTCATCAACGATCACAATCTGATTGTTTTGAACGATATAATCTACATCTTTGGTAAACAAGGCATGCGCCTTAAGCGCCGCACTAACATGGTGGAGCAGCCCCAGATTGGTCGCAGAGTAGAGACTGTCACCTTCTTCCAACAGCCCCTGATCAACCAGTAGCTGTTCAACATGTGTGTGCCCCTCTTCGGTTAGCTCTACCGAACGGCTTTTCTCATCAACAACATAATGGCCGTCATCGGCTGGCTCTCCCTCTTCGTTGAGTTCAGCTCGTCTCAACATCGGTGCGATCAGGTTCATCTGCTTATATAGCTTAGAACTGTCTTCGACAGCCCCGGATATGACCAGCGGCGTCCTCGCCTCATCAATCAGGATCGAGTCAACCTCGTCCACGATGGCATAGTTTAAGTCTCTTTGAGCTTTCTCCGCAGAACTGAATGCCATATTGTCACGAAGATAGTCAAAGCCGAACTCATTGTTCGTACCGTAGGTAATATCACACTGGTAGGCTTGGCGTTTCTCTTCAGGGTCTTGTCCACCATAGATAACACCGACTTCCATTCCCAGCGCGTTATACAACGGACGCATCCAGTTGGCATCTCGCTTAGCTAGGTAGTCGTTGACGGTAACAACGTGCACACCCTTGCCTTCCAGCGCATTCAAGTAGACAGGGAGCGTCGCCACAAGTGTTTTACCTTCACCCGTCCGCATTTCAGCAATGCGACCTTCGTGCAAGGTAATACCACCGATCATCTGCACATCAAAGTGGCGCATTCCCATTGACCGCTTACCCGCTTCACGAACGACAGCAAATGCCTCTGGCAGTATCTGATCTAATGTTTCACCGTTTGCAAGGCGCTCTCTCAGCTGAACGCTCTTACCTTTAAGCGACTCGTCATCAAGTTTGGCTATCTCATCTTCAAGGGCATTTATCAGCGTAACAATCTTGCCCATTCGTTTGAGTTCACGGTTATTTTTACTACCAAAGACCTTTTTTACCAGAGATGAAAACATAGTGTTCTTCTGTTATTTATACATCGACGAAAATTAAATATGAGGCTACGGGATTACTGTTGCGTAATTATTAAGGAGAGTCATCCTTGTTAAAAACAACCATCCTTCGAAAGCCGCGATCCTTTTATAAACCTTTACCTAAAGCATATTTCCCTAAATACCGAGTGCCAGCAATTCACAGTTTAAGCACGATGGAAAAACGCTTACTTGATTAAACACAACTATAATTTCCTTAGCTTAACATCCTGTCAATTTTACTGACAAAGGAACCATTCTAACCCTATTTTAATCAAGCGACAAAGGGCAAATATGCCCTTTATTATTGAAGACCTGCAGATTTCTTGCGAAAGCAATTACCGACTGGCTCGATAGATATACTTTTCTGGATTCAAAGACTTATTATTTTTAAGTACTTCGAAGTGGACATGAGGGCCTGTGGATCGTCCAGTGCTGCCCATTTTAGCAATAACCTGACCTTTCTTGACGACCTCACCAACTTTAACCAACAACTCTTTGCAGTGCCCATAACGCGTAGTTACACCACCGCCGTGATTGATTTCAACCAAGTTGCCATAACCGTATCTATCTGACGACCAGGTTACTACACCGGCAGCAACGGAAACAATGTCGCTATCGTCCTTGCCGGCAAAATCTACCCCCGCATGCCAGGCACGCTTTCCAGTAAATGGATCAGAGCGGTAACCATAACGAGAGGACATCCAGCCTTTGT
>JBFKTM010000732.1:0-2043 GCA_041636295.1 Oleiphilaceae bacterium | reverse complement strand
ATCAACCATAAAATAGCGTTAGATTAATAAATAGCCAACCTGCTTACAAGTAAAAACTTGCCCTCGACATACCAACGAAATTAACGAATACACATAAAAAAGCCCCGAAAAATCGGGGCTTTTAGAGGGGATGCTATCCACCCGGTTATCAACTACCAGTGGATACCGCGCATAATAGCTGCAAAGGCAACTTGCTCAGTTGAAACCTTAGGTTTCTCATCGGTCTTACCCTGAGCGGCTGATGAATCCGGGAACATTTTGTAACCGGTATTCATGATTATTTCACCCAGTTTAGGTGTCAATGCATGAATAACCTGAGCAAATGTACCCAGTCGCGTTGCAATACGCTTAGGCCGGTGAATAATCGCTTCTGCAATTAAATCGGCCGCATCATCAGGGGTCAAAGTGGGAACCGAATCATAAATCTTGGTAGGCCCAATCATCGGCGTTCTTACCAACGGCATATTAATGGTGGTAAATGACACATTTCGATCTGAAAACTCTGCCGCAGCACAGCGAGAAAACGCATCCAACGCAGCCTTTGAAGAGACATAAGCCGAGAATCTTGGTGCATTCGTTAATACACCGATTGAGGAGATATTAACAATATGTCCTTTTTTGCGAGCCAACATGGAAGGCGCAAACCCCATAATCAAGCGTAAAGAGCCAAAATAGTTTAGCTGCATGGTACGCTCATAATCGTGAAAACGATCCAGCGAATGAACAATAGCACGTCGAATTGAGCGACCGGCATTGTTAATCAGGTAATCAACGTGGCCGTGATCTCCCAGCACACTCTTCACAAACTCATCACAGTCTTCCATGTTCGAGAAGTCACAGCGGTAGGCATAGACGTCACCACCTCTCTCTTCAAGCTCCTTCTGTACCTCTTCCAGCTTCTCCATAGTTCGCGCAGCAATAATGACTTTAGCGCCGGCATCGGCCAACATGCCCGCTGTCGCCAAACCAATACCCGAAGTAGCCCCTGTAACCACACAGATCTTACCTTCAACAGCACCCTTAAGCGTGCGATCTTTGTATAGATCCGGGTCCAGGTGACGCTCCCAGTAATCCCAGATTGCTGCGGCGTAGTCAGGAAGACGTGGTACCTCAATGCCAGAGCCTTTTAATACCCGCTCCACTTCACGGGTATCAAAGCGAGTGGGATAGTTAATGAACCCCATCACCGAGTCAGGAATCCCCAGATCTGTCATAACCGCACTGGTAATACGTTTAACGGGCGGTAAGCTTTTTATACCCTGGCGAATCATTGGCGGGATAAAACCAAACATGCGGGAGTCAATCCGCATCGCCATGCGAGGTGCATGACCCGCTTCGGCAAAAATATTCAGAACCTCACCGACCTTGTAAGGATCAGGATCTACCAGGTGGAAACAACCTCCGTCCTCACCCTTGGCATGAGCAATGTGGTCCATAGCATTAACTACAAAGTCGACGGGCACGACATTAATACGACCGCCCTCAATACCTACCGTTGGAACCCACTGAGGCAATGCTCGGCGAATTTTTTGTAACAGCTTAAAGAAGTAGTATGGACCGTCAATCTTATCCATTTCACCCGTTTTAGAGTGGCCAACGACCATGCCAGGGCGATAGATACGAAAAGGTATTTTACACTCTTCACGAACCACCTTTTCAGATTCGTGCTTGGTACGAAGATACGGGTCGTCCAGCTTCTCCGCCTCGCTAAACATGTCTTCCCGGAACGTTCCACGATACAAACCGGCAGCAGCGATTGAGCTCACCAGCTGAAAGCAACCTGCCGACATCTCATGAGCAGCTTCCACCGCATTACGAGTACCTTCGACATTCACCATCTCTTGCGCTTCAGCACTGGCCTTCATATCGTAAATGGCTGCAAGGTGGAAAAAATGATCTATATTGCCTTTTAAACCAGCCATGTCGCTTTCCGAAATACCCAACATAGGCTTAGTCAGATCGCCAATAACGGCTTTAACCTGACCTTCAGTGGCATTCCATTTTTCCTTTAGGGCTTCAAGCCTTTCAAGACTCGTCTCCTGT
>JBFKTM010000731.1:0-2051 GCA_041636295.1 Oleiphilaceae bacterium | reverse complement strand
TCTGTTTATATATGGTTTATATATTTGTTTATATATTTGGTGAGTGTCTGTTTATATAGTTTGTTGTGAGTGTCTGTTTATATAGTTTATATATTTCTCTCTTCTATCAACGAGTAAGGAAGAAGGATGTCAATAAAGACGCTTCCATCCCTCTCATGATGAACTAATTGGGTTTCATCTGAGTAGTGTCTTATTAATCTTTGTCGAAGATTCCGAAGTCCTGTCCGGGTAGAGGTTGGGGGCATATTTGATGTGGAGTTGACCCAGCAACCGGTATTGGAGACTAGGATATGTATCCCGTCAGTGGGTAGTTTGGAAATGATAACGTTAATTTGTAGTGGCCCTTGACTGGTTTGGCGACCATATTTGAGAGCATTTTCAATAAGGGGCTGTATAACAAAGGCGGGCATTAAGAAGTCACCAATTCCGGGAGCTACATTCAGGTTAAACGCAAGATTATCCCTGCTACGGGTTTGCTCCATTTTTACGTACAGACGAATAGTTTCAATTTCATCGCTTAACGGTTGAATCTCAGATGAACCACGCATTAAGGTCAGTCGGCAAAATTCAGCTAACACTGTAACCATCTCTCTGGCGGTCGCTGCGTCTTTTCGGATAGCTCCCCGTATAGATGTTAGGGAATTAAATAAAAAGTGTGGATTAAGTTGATAACGTAGCTTTTCAAGGTCAGCCTTTTCCGCACTATGGCGAGCTTGCTGCTCCATACGCTTTTGTTCTTCTAACTCGATTTCTAAATGGTATTTTTCGGCTAGTGCAAAATTAGCTTGTTCTGCTTCTTGAAGGGAAGTATGTAATCGTCTGTTTCCATACCAAAGAGAAAGAGATGAAATACCTAATAACAGAGGAACAAAGATGGCGATTAACCGGCCAATGACCTCTGCAGGAACACCCTCTGGTAAAAATCCAGGAAGCGTTACGAACACACCGCAGATACAGCAAATCAAAGTGGATATAGCACTTACACGAAGTAGTATTCGATCTGTTGTGGTCGTCGTTGCAATAATAACCGGCACGAATGATAGCATTGCGGAGGCAGCAAATATCACGGGCACAATCGACGCGAAGAAGCCAATAACTAGCGCTGATATCCAGCTGACAATACACGATGTCGTTATTGATGCAGCCACATTGCCTTTGGAAATGTAACGTCGAGAGAGATCAAGCAGTGGTAATACGCAAAGTGTTAATACGGATGGAATGATGAGGCTTTGAGGATCATTGAAATACCATGCAAAAGAGAACAAAACGACGATTAGTGTGGCGCAGATGAGTTCAAATCCGAGAGTTAGATAGCCTAGAACCCCTATATTGAAATTGAAGTTGCTGATAAGAGTATCGTTTTCTTGCATAAGGTACTCACTGTATATCGCTCCGTGATTAACGGAATGGCTGCTTCACTCCATACTCGTGACGAGTATTCTTGTGTCTTTAATGAATAAACAAGAAAAATTTTGACCTGAGTAAACTAAGTTTATACCTAATAGTAATTATCATATAACTATTGAGGGGTGGGCAGCAAATTAGCTGAGTGAAAGCTTTGAATAGTTGCAAACTTAAAATTGTCAGCGAATAGCGATGTTGATTAATTAGTTATGACAATTACAGCGATAATAGTTGATGATGAGCCATTTGCTCGTGACGATATTTGTGAGCTACTTCAGGAATATAACCATATTAGAGTGGTTGGTGAAGCAGCGAACATAGAAGAAGCAAAAGCATTGCTTACGCTTTACGAACCTGACTTGGTTTTTTTGGATATTCAATTGCTTGGGGGTAATGGTTTTGAGTTGATTCAATTTATTCCTCCATCTACAGATATAATTTTTGTGACTGCATTTGAAGAGTTTGCAGTACGAGCTTTTGAAATTAATGCACTTGATTACCTATTGAAACCAGTAAGTGAAGAAAGGCTTGCGGCATCTCTTGATAGGATTAATCACAGTGATAGAAGCAAAGCATTTCCGTGTGAGGTAACCGATAATGTTAAGTTTAACGTTGGAGACCGAATCTTTGTAAAAACAGATAAAGAG
>JBFKTM010000730.1:0-2053 GCA_041636295.1 Oleiphilaceae bacterium | reverse complement strand
TTGCTCAAGGTCAAGGTCGCAAAATCGTCATTTCGTAAACTGTGTTGAAACGATAAAGAGACCATTGCCATGTTCCGTATTACACAATATATGCAGACTTTGCTAAACCCGACTCCGGTGGGCCCCGCACGAAAACCACCAGGCCCTGTCGTAATATGGAACCTTATCAGGCGATGTAATCTAACCTGCAAACACTGTTACTCCATCTCTGCCGACACAGACTTTAAAGGTGAGCTATCCACTGAAGAGGTCTATAGCGTGATGGATGATCTTAAAGGCTTTCGCGTGCCGGTGTTGATTCTCTCGGGTGGCGAACCACTGTTGCGCCCCGACATCTTCGAAGTCTCCAAACGCGCTAAAGCGATGGGCTTTTATGTTGGTCTATCGAGCAACGGCACACTGATCACCGAAGAGAATATTGAACAGATTGCAGAGGTTGGGTATGACTATGTAGGCATCAGCCTGGACGGTATCAAAGAGACCCATGATGAGTTTCGTCAAATGAAGGGAGCCTTTGATGCGTCTTTGCATGCCGTTAACCTCTGCAAACAGCATGGCATAAAAGTCGGTATCCGCTTCACCTTAACGCAAAACAACAGCCATGAACTGCCGCAACTGCTTTCACTAATGGATGAGTATGACATTGATAAGTTCTATCTCTCCCATCTCAATTACGCAGGTCGTGGCAACCGTAACCGTAAGAGCGATGCATTCCATCTAACGACCCGTAAGGCGCTGGACATGCTCTATGAACGTTGCTGGTCCGAATTGAAACGTGGCGTAGTCAGAGAGTATGTCACTGGCAATAACGACGCCGATGGCCCTTACCTGCTGCAGTGGGCCGAAAAGAATGTACCTGGCGAAGTCGAAGCGCTGAAGCAACGCTTGGAAAACTGGGGCGGCAACTCGTCAGGCGTCAATATTTCCAATATCGACAACTTGGGTAACGTACACCCTGATACCTTCTGGTGGAACTACACCTTGGGCAATGTTAGGGAGCGCCCGTTCTCTGAAATTTGGAGTCAGCCTGAAGACGAGTTGATGGACGGTTTTCGCCAACACCCACGTCCGGTTAAAGGACGCTGTGCCGAGTGCCAATATCTGAAAATCTGTGGTGGCAACACTCGCGTTCGAGCTTACCAATTAACTGGCGATGCCTGGGCTGAAGATCCTGCGTGCTACCTCACCAATGAAGAGATCGGTCTTGATGAGAGTGAAGATGAGCGGCTGGATATGCCCTACAACGATCAAACCGACGCCCGGTTAATACCGGTTACACGACAGCAATAACTGACAGCTGGCCTGAATTAAAGCCAGTTAGCCCGATGCAAGCAGTATTGATAGATAACATAAATTAAAAAAAGAGAGTCACCTGATAGTCCAGGTTATGGAGAGAGCAATGGTAGATCAAACCAGCGAAGTAAAAGCGCTCGTCGAGAACTGTGCCAGCGGTACGCCCTTACAAACCGGTGAAGTGGCCTTAGTTGGCGCAGGCCCTGGTGATCCTGACTTACTGACGCTACGAGCGTTACGCCTGATGGGGCAAGCCGATGTGGTTGTTTATGACAAATTGGTCAGTGACGCCATTATGGCCATGGTACCCGCTGAAACTGACAAGATTTTCGTTGGCAAAACTGCCAATGATCATACCCTGCCCCAAGAAGAGATAAACTCCTTACTGGTGAAGCTCTCCCGACAAAATAAGCGTGTGGTACGCCTAAAAGGTGGAGACCCGTACATTTTTGGCCGCGGTGGCGAAGAGATTCAAACGCTATTAGCGTCTGATGTACCTTGTAGAGTCGTACCTGGCATTACTGCTGCATCAGGCTGTGCCACCTATGCAGGCATTCCACTGACACATCGCGACCACGCCCAAAGTTGCACGTTTGTTACGGGCCATCTTAAATCCGGCAATCTGGTACTGCCCTGGGAGAATCTGGCACGCCCCAACCAAACCGTTGTTTTTTACATGGGACTACAAAGCATTGAAGTAATAAGCCGTGAATTGCAAGCACACGGTATGTCTGGCGATATGCCCGCCGCACTGGTAGAG
>JBFKTM010000729.1:0-2058 GCA_041636295.1 Oleiphilaceae bacterium | reverse complement strand
TCCGGGTGGGGGCGTTAGGGCATCACCAGACTCCTTGGCTACTGGAGTTGGTGGCGGGCATTAATGATGACGGAGAGTCACCTGAAGTGGTGGCTCGGCGTGAAGGTAAGGAGGAAGCAAATATAGATTTAGGCGCGCTCATACACATCTGCAACTATCTGGTCTCGCCGGGTGGTACTAACGAAAAAATTCACCTCTACTGTGGGCAGGTTGATGCATCGACCGCACAGGGGGTTCATGGTCTGGACCATGAAGGGGAAGATATTCGTGTACATGTTGTTCAGGCGGAGCAGGCCTTTGAATGGGTTAAATTTGGCCGAATAAACAATGCGGCTTCCATCATAGCGCTACAGTGGTTGCAGTTAAATTATGATAAAGTTAGGGAAACTTGGTCCTGACAGATAGGAACGGACGCCTCGATAACATAAGTAGTGAGAGTGTGTAGATGAGTTTTAGACGTCGCTATGTTCCTGATATTTCTCGCCTTGGTGCATTGGGAGATAGTAACTACCTGCGCCTTATGAAACTGCTGCCCAGAGATATGAGTGACAATATTGTTGAGTTTCAGTTGAGCGCCAGGGATCACTACTACGGCTTGGTACGAATTCGGCTGATAGAGTCCTGTAAATATACTGATACGCTATACCTGGAGCAGATTCACAATGCAGGGAAATGGCTTAATAACCCTCAGATGACGGTGCGAATCTACCATGATGCCAATATGGCTGAAGTCATAAGCTGTTGCCGTAACCGGCGTATTCAGGGAGTGAACGATTACCCTAACCGGTTTATGCATCATCCCGATGAAAAAATACAAATTAATGCCTTTCTCGCCGAGTGGTTAAACTTTTGTTTAAAGTTCGGTCACGCAAATTGCGACCTGACCACCAATTTGTGAATGCTATACTGGAAAAGTTGGCTCGCAATTTATATTGTATGGCCTAGTCCGCCACGATCTTACAAATCAATAAGATGAAACATATAAAAATAAAAGCGTGTCGGTTGGGGTTATTTGGGGAGGCCGAACCAGGATATGGGCATTGCCGACGAAACACGTAGCTTGAAAACACAAAACATAGAAAACAATGATACCTCTGATGAAGCGTCGTTATGTATCGTTCAGATAACAGACCCTCACTTGCGCAAAGAGGCAAACGGTCGGTTATTGGGAATGGATACGCGTTCCAGCCTTAATGCCGTGTTGCAGCTTATTAAAGAGCGTCATGCCAAACCTGATATTGTGTTGGCTACCGGTGATCTTGCTCAGGATGGCTCGATTGAGGCTTATCGTAGTTTTAAAGAACAGGTCGATTTTTTTGATTGCCCTGTCTTCTGGTTTTCTGGAAATCATGACAACCGGGAGGCTATGACAGAAGTTGCAGGTGACTCTGGCGCACTTGAAAAAGTCGTTCGTATGGGGCGGTGGCAATTCATCTTTCTTGACTCCCTATTAGAGGGTAAAGTCTATGGCCACCTTGCTGAGTCCGAATTGGCGTTACTTGAGACAGCGCTTTCTGAGCGTCCAGATCTACATACTGTAGTGTGCTTTCACCACCACCCGATCGATATTGGCAGTGAGTGGTTAGATAATATTGGCCTGAAGAACCGGGATCGTCTGTTAGCGCTGATTGATCGTTTTGCTAATGTGCGATGTTTGCTTTGGGGGCATATTCATCAGGAGATTGATCAGTATCGCAATGATGTGAGGCTGCTGGCGACCCCATCAACCTGTGTGCAGTTTATGCCTAAATCAAAGGACTTTGCGGTAGATAGTCTGGCGCCTGGTTATCGCTGGTTGCAATTAAATGCTGACGGCTCGATAGATACCGGGGTGGAGCGTGCCGATCATATTGAGTTTCAGGTCGATTACTCTAGTAAAGGATATTGACAGGCTGCCTGGGTGAAAACGTCAGTTGCACCAAAGAGTGGAGTCGGCTTAACGGCTTCCACCCCCTCCCTGATCTATTTGCATGGCTTTAATAGCTCTCCGCACTCCTATAAAGCGCAACGTCTTAAATCGGTCATTGAGACGACTCCATACTGCTGCACATACCTGAT
>JBFKTM010000728.1:0-2063 GCA_041636295.1 Oleiphilaceae bacterium | reverse complement strand
GGAGACGCTCGAGTGACCAGCTCGGGGAATTCACTCTCAATATCCTTGAGTTCACGCATAAGACGGTCATACTCTGCATCTGGGATGGTGGGCTCATCCAAGACGTAATAACGATAGTTATGCTCATCCAACTCGTGTCGGAGCACATCAACCTTTCGAATAATTTCATCTGGTGCAGACATAAATACTTCTCTTGATATTTTTATTCAAAGACGCATAAGTAGGTAGATAGCCATTCTGGACAAATAAAAAGCGAAGCATAAGCTCCGCTTTTTTACTTCGCCGCCCAAGCAGCCTTTTGGCACAGGACCATTAACAACGTGCGGTTAATTGCCGACGCTCAAAGTCTTTAATTCGCTGGCGACAGTGCTCGAGGGTTTGTGGTGTCATATCACTACGTCGTTCATCCTTCATTTCACCAGCCAGATTTCGCACTACACACTGCGCCGTTTCAACCATGTAGTCAAAGGCTCGCATATTGTTCTCCGGTCCTGGCAGACTCATGAAAAAACATATTCCAGGCGTTGTAAGAGTATCCATTAGCTCTTTAGGAAACACACCGGGTTCAACGGCATTGGCAACACTGAACTGAACCGGGCTATCAACAGTGCTCTCATGACGATGAAATATCGACATGGCGCCGTGCTCCATTCCGCAGACTTCCAGCAGTTTTTTTAATTCAGGCCCTTTAAAACCTTCGGCTGATTTACTCAATACATTGAGAACAATCACTTCTTGCGCAGGCTCCGCCCCCTTTTCTGAGGTTTTTTTCTCAGTTTTAGTTGAGCTGGCCGATTTTTTCACCGCAGCGCCGGTCGCTTTCAATCCCTCTCCAAATGTTATCTTTTTAGAGGATTGATTACTCAATCGACCAGTTTTCTCTACCGACGCTCGACCACTTCGTACTTCATCAGGTTGCGGCGCTATTGAGTCTCCTTGGTCAATTGGAAGTGAATCTTCGGGTTCACGTGCGACAATACGTACAGTAGAAACATCATCTTCATTAAATGCATCGCCCGCAATTTCACAAGCCCCCAAAGACGGCTCACGTCGAACAACCCCCTCGTGAGAACCCTCTACGGGTTCAATGCCGTCATCATTCACAACGTCAGTATTACTGGACCGGGACACAATTCGTGCGCCACCATTAGGTAATTCCGGATTAAAACCTTCATCTAGTGGCGAGTTTTCGATCTCACCCCCCATCCCGATAGAGACTTCCAAGGAGTCTTTTCTGGCACGCCTCATACGACGAATGCCATCCAGAACAATACCGGCAATAATTACAACGCCAAAAACGATTAACCACTCTCTTAGATTCATATTCATTGTCTTAATTAAAATTCGTGCAAATTTATTGTAGGTTCGACTAACAAATCCATCATGCCAAAGCAGCAGAATAGTGAGATTTGTTCTTACAAATTTTCAAAAATAACCATCTATCCGGAAAAGCTACCTTTTCTTCGCTAATGAATTGTAACGGTAGCCTGACAATATCTGAATACCAATGGCCGATATACTAACTATTTTTTTACGATTCTAAAATGGTGAGCGACATAAATAAGCCCCTCTTGATTTTGCCATACCGGAAACTTGCAATCTAAACACCCTGTTTATATCGCAGCCAGTGCAGCAGCCTCTTCAACGTCCACCGAGACTAACCTCGACACTCCCGGTTCATGCATAGTCACCCCCATCAGCTGGTCTGCCATTTCCATCGCAATTTTGTTGTGAGTGATGTAAATAAACTGTACCTGACTCGACATCTCTTTAACCATATTGGCATATCGGGCAACGTTTGCATCATCTAGCGGCGCATCAACCTCATCTAGCATACAAAACGGCGCAGGGTTTAGCTGAAAGATAGAAAAAATTAATGCAATAGCCGTTAGCGCCTTCTCTCCTCCCGATAGCAGGTGTATTGTGGAGTTTTTCTTACCTGGGGGACGCGCCATAATAGAAACTCCGGTTTCTAATAGATCATCACCTGTAAGATCCAGGTAGGCACTCCCGCCGCCAAACACTCTTGGAAACAGTTCCTGCAATCCGTTATTAACCTTGTC
>JBFKTM010000727.1:0-2074 GCA_041636295.1 Oleiphilaceae bacterium | reverse complement strand
GGCGACACTCCATGATGACGATATCTCGGTTAATTTTGATGAGCAAACAACACCCAATGATATTGTTACAGTCGTTGCCACTGAGCCACTAACAGACAATGAGTCATGGCAAAAAATGGAAGAAGGGGAGTTGGCGGTTTTTGAAAATGGGCAATTGCTTCTTTCAACGCGTGCCAACACTATTTAGGCGTGCTGGCGCGGGTTGTGGTGTGTCGTTCTACTGAACCATCTCGTTGTCAGAAAAGTAATCTTCAAACAATGGGCTGGATAGATATCTTTCCGCTGAGTCAGGTAGTATAACCACGATGTTTTTATCAGGGTGCTGTTCGGCCATACGGCAGGCTGCAGCTACCGCCGCACCACATGAAATACCGGCTAATATACCTTCCTCTTTCATCAGGCGATGAGCAAATGTTATCGCTTCTTCATTGCTGACCTGTTCAACTGAATCAACAACACTAAGATCCAAATTGGCCGGTATGAAGCCGGCGCCTATTCCCTGAATCTTGTGTGGGGATGGTTTTAACTCCTCATTTTTTAATGTTTGAGAAATGACCGGCGAGGCCTCTGGCTCAACGGCAACAGAAAGTATCTGCTTGCCCTTGGTGTTTTTGATATAGCGTGAAATGCCGGTGATTGTACCGCCGGTGCCGACACCTGAGACTAAAATGTCTATGGCTCCGTCTGTATCATTCCAAATCTCTGGGCCAGTCGTCTCTTCATGAATCTTGGGGTTTGCGGGGTTTTCAAACTGTTGCAACATGATATGTGTTTCAGGGTTACTTGAAACAATCTCACTCGCTTTTTCAATCGCACCCTTCATTCCTTTTGCAGGTTCTGTAAGGATAAGCTCTGCGCCAAGTGCTTTTACCACTTTTCTACGCTCAAGACTCATTGATGCTGGCATGGTCAACTTCAGGTTGTAACCACGGGCTGCAGCTACGAAAGCAAGGGCGATACCGGTGTTGCCGCTAGTAGGCTCGACTAATGTCATACCGGGTTTGAGTGTGCCAGATTGTTCAGCATCCCAAACCATGCTGGCACCAATGCGGCATTTCACTGAGTATGCTGGATTTCTACCTTCGATCTTTGCGAAAACGTTTCCTTGAGTGATTCGATTTAGTTTAACCAGAGGGGTATTGCCTATAGAAAGCGTATTGTCATCGTAGATGCGAGCCATTAAGTAAGCCTCCATGTTTTTTGTGGTTCATGTTTTTGTGAATGTTGTTGCCTAGAAGACAGTGTAGTTCATAGTTAATCATGATTGTTAAAAAAAGACTAAAAATCAAACAAGTATAATGCCAGCTGAGCGTAGGATTGATATGCGGTGATCCTTCGCGGAAATATTTATTGCAGTAAATAAACGAGAATCCGAATTGTTCTATGTCAGCTAACATAATATACTCAACTAGAATATTGTTCTAATTTGTCAGAGGCAGCTAAATGAAATTTACGGGTACCGATCAATACGTTGCAACAGAAGATCTACAAATGGCAGTTAATGCTGCAATCGCATTAAAACGTCCTCTTCTGATAAAAGGAGAACCAGGTACCGGTAAAACAATGCTCGCCGAAGAGTTAGCAGAAGCGCTCGATGCCAGACTTATACCTTGGCACATCAAGTCAACAACCAAGGCTCAGCAAGGACTCTATGAGTACGATGCGGTGTCTCGTTTACGTGATTCCCAGCTGGGGGATAGCCGTGTTAAAGACATTTCCAACTATATTGTTAAAGGTAAGTTGTGGGAGGCATTTGAGGCTGACGAGCGTGTAATTTTGTTGATTGATGAAATAGACAAAGCCGATATTGAATTCCCTAATGACCTTCTGTTAGAACTCGATAAGATGGAGTTCTTTGTTTATGAGACCCAGCAGTTAGTTAAAGCCACTAATCGACCGATCGTCATCATTACCAGCAACAATGAAAAAGAGCTTCCAGATGCCTTTTTGCGTCGCTGCTTTTTTCACTATATTAGCTTTCCCGATAGTGAGACGATGGAACAAATCGTAGATGTTCATTTTCCCGACATTAAAAAAGAGTTGGTGAGGGACGCGCTGGATATCTTCTTTGACG
>JBFKTM010000726.1:0-2092 GCA_041636295.1 Oleiphilaceae bacterium | reverse complement strand
TGTTCATAATTGGTAACAGATCTTTGCCTGATAAAGGGTAAACGTTGGGGTCATAGATAAGGGCGGAAGTGTAGAGTTAAAGGGGGGGATGTCAATGGTTGGAAGAGGAAATCGTGATTATATTTTGTTCAGCTGATAGGTGATTCGCATTCATAGTAAAACAAACCGATTGTGATAGAATGCCGCGATTGTCAGGAGCAGGCAATTGGTTGTCTCTTGTAAGTAAATAATGTTGGAGGTGTATAAATGGCTGTTATTCGTTGGGTTCTAGGTCGCTTTATTCTGCTGTTTGACTGGGTGTTCACCCCAAGGGGCGTGAAACGCTCGGCTGAAGATCAACGCATTATTGATCAGCAAACGGCCTCGCTGGCGCTCTATCAGTACCAGGCCTGCCCATTCTGTGTGAAAGTACGTCGGGCTATGAAACGCAACTCGTTAAATATTGAGACTCGCGATGCCAAGCGCAACGAGCTTTATAAAAACGAACTGCTGGAGAAGGGTGGAAAGCTTAAAGTGCCTTGCCTGAAAATTCAGGAGAATGGCGAAGAGCGCTGGATGTATGAATCTTCAGATATTATTAGCTATCTTGAGCAGCGCGTAGCACAGACGGTTTAGTCTTGCAGTCTGTGTAAAGGTACCCCTTTCGATCAGAAGGGGTATCTATCATTAACCTGAGCAGCCTCGGCCCACGCGATAAAGCGGCTCTGCTCGGGTAATCCTTCTTCTGGCACCTCATCGATCATCTTTATCAAATTAAAACTCCATGGGGAATTAGCCCCTTCGTTACCTGTTGCAAGCGCTTATAAGCTGCGTCGGGAGCGGCTAGCCCGATACGGATCAGGCTGTGGCTGGCATCCAGAGTGATTTTCCGCAGTAATATGCCCTGTTGCCCGAAGTGATGCTGGATGGAGTCGGCAATGGTTGAGGGCAGTGGCAGGGTTATAAAATAGTCGGTCGCACGGATCGGTTGGTAAACAGGGTCTGCAAAGTATTCCATTAAAAAGGCAGCCTGTTGCGCTGATTGGCTTTGCAGGGCCTCTATCGCCTGGTATTGCCATGTTTTGTCACTCAGACACTGGGTGGCAATCCACTGACTGGGGCCGCTAAGCGCCCAGGGGCCTAGGGCGGACTCAATGCGGTTGCGCCAGACTTGGTTGGCAATGACAAATCCCGCTCGAATGCCGGGTAGCCCGAAAAATTTCCCCAAGGAACGCAAGATGAGCAACGCGTCTGATTCAACGGCGGCTAAGCTGTGCTGTGGACGGGTATCGATAAACGCTTCATCAATGAGTAACGTGCCGCCCTGTTTTTCCATGGCCCTTAGTGCGGTTAATAGCTCCTGCTGGCTGTAAAGCCGGCCCGATGGGTTATTGGGGTTGATAACCAGCAGTACGTTGGGCTGTTCACGTTGGATCAGCGTGATCAAGTCGTCGTGATCGGGGTGGTAAGGCACAATACGGTGGCCATTTTTCTGCCAGTGGTAATGGTGTTCTTCATAACCGGGAACCGGTATCGCCACCGTACAGGGGGCGTGCAGTTGCGGTATGAGCTGAATGACGGCCTGAGACCCTGGCACGGGCAGTAAGCGATCGGTGCCATAGTAGCTTGTGGCTGCGTTTAGCAGCTCGGTATCCGGGTAGGGAAGCCGCGTCAGGTAGTGAGTCGGCACGGCCTGGGTGAGTTGCCAGGGCTCTGGGTTGAGCCCAGTCGACAGATCCAGCCACTGCGCTTCAGGAATGCCATATTGTGCGGCTGCGTTGGTGAGGTTGCCACCGTGTAATAACATCAATAGGTGTCCCGCTATAAAATAATGAATGCTGAGGTGAGCACGGCTAGCCAGATAAACAGTGCCCGGTTGATCAGTCGCTGTGCCGCCGCAATGTGCTGTACGGTTGGGGGAAAGCCCTCTCCCAGCGCGGGTTTTGATTCTACAGCTCCATGATAAACGGCATCGCCGCCGATGGTGATGGATAACGCGCCCGCCCCCGCTGCCATCACTGGCCCGGCATTAGGACTCTTCCACTGGCTTGCCTGCGTTCGCCAGCACTGAATGGCTCTGGCGGAGCTGCCCGCTAGCGCATAACTGATGGCG
>JBFKTM010000725.1:0-2096 GCA_041636295.1 Oleiphilaceae bacterium | reverse complement strand
GCTGTAACCAGCCTTCGACCAACCGGGCATTGTCTTTATCAAGAAAGCGAGAGAGTTGATCAACCGTCAGCCCCGCTTCAGATACCTCTATTTCAAGATAGGTATTCAGTTTTTCTGACAGCCCATCAAGCTGAAGCAGTTCACGGGTAACAATATCAGCCAGCGCTCGCTCTTTACCACTAGGCTGTCGAACCTCACGGCTCGCCTTACCCACACTTTTCTTTACCAGACTCCAGCCCGCCCGGGGAACTGCGGCAATATCCTGGGGAATATCTTTGCGATAGGTCCAGTGACGACGCGTTACTGCCCGCAACGAAAAGAAGTGTTCGACACAGACCGAATCAATTCGATCTCTCGCCTGATTAAAGTGTTCAACAATGAGCAGTTCAAGTGCCGTTTTATGGTCAGTCACGTTATCCATTTTTAACAATTTAACATTTTTAGGTTTTGATATTTGCCAATTGGCTCAACTAGCACTATATAATAAATCTGAGCACCTGCTCATTTTTTTGGTCACCACCAATGACCCACATTTTGTATTAATCAAAATGTCATGGAAAACGGTAACAATAACAACTATTGAGAATAATAAATAGGAACATCCAGGAGGGAAAGTAAATGGAATCACGCACACCTAACCCCGCTTTTGAAACGCTCACCGATCTCGAATTAATGCAACTACAAGAGATGTTTGCGCGCAATTTTGACTACACCGAAGAGACCTTCGATTTGTTGGATGCATTCATACGAATGGATTCAGAGTTGGAAGCGCGAGGTGTATCCACTCACTCTAAGAAGAATATTAGAGAGCACCGGCGAAGAGCGGCCTAACAAACCAGTCTTCGCATACTAAAAAGGGAGCCTTCCAGTAGACTCCCTTTTAATCTAAACGTGCTATAAGTAAACCGCTTAATTGGAAGAGTTAAACTCCGTAATCAGTCGGTCTTTACTCTCCCACAAATCATCAACCCACTCTTTTACACGAGTACGATGGGCTTCGTCCTCATTGTAATCTCGGCCTCGCAACTCCTGCGGAATCTCAATTTTATTAATATTCATTGATACTCGCGTTACTTTACCGCACATAAACTCCCAAAATCCGGGTCGGCCATCCGGGTATACAATCGTGATATCCAATAATGTTGAGATACAGTCTCCCATAGCGTCCAGAACCAATGCAGTTCCGCCCACTTTGGGTTTTAACAGGTTGTTGTAGGGCGACTCCTGACGTGCATGCTTCTGTTCGGTGAAGCGTGTTCCTTCGGCAAAGTTAATAATACTCACCGGCGTATACCGGAATTTTTCGCATGCTTTTCGGGTGGTTTCGATATCCTTCCCACGCATTTCAGGGTGTTTCTTGAGATACTCTTTGGAGTAACGCTTCATGAATGGAAAGTCCATCGCCCACCAGGCAATACCGATAAAGGGCACCCAGATCAGCTCCTTCTTTATAAAAAACTTCAGAAACGGAATGCGACGATTAAAGATGTGCTGCAAGGCAAAAATATCCACCCAGCTTTGATGATTACTGGTCACCATATACCAGCCTTGATGATTTAGCCCTTCCAGCCCCTTTACATCCCATTGCGTTTTTTGGAATAGCTTCATCCAACCGCTGTTGATGCTGATCCACAGTTCAGAAATGATGATAATCGCCTTGGTACAAAGCACCTGAATCGGCTTTAACGGGATTAAAATCTTGATAATGGTTGGAATATAAACGACTGTACAGAGCACAACCGTATTCACTATAAGAAATATTGAACACAAAACACCAATTAACGGTGCGGGTAGAAAGTTAAGCATAAACACACCAAAGTACAAATTAAAGCGAACATATGTAAGCCATTAATAACCCTATTTCTATATGATAAAGGGATTTTTATTGGGGTCAAACTTTATAGATGGGAAAATTGAAGTGGTGCAAATTGGTCGAGATGATCGTAGCGATATATCCCACCTGACCAATCCACACTTAATTGGAGCGAGTGAAAACTCTATATCAAGCAATCAATAGTCGCTGTAGCCCCCACTGCCATAATCATAACTCTCGTGACTATAGGTATCAGTGCTGGAATCATATCCGGTGCAGCCAG
>JBFKTM010000724.1:0-2110 GCA_041636295.1 Oleiphilaceae bacterium | reverse complement strand
GGTTATCACGAAATCAGAATGCCAATTGTTGAGCAGACCGAGTTGTTTAAGCGGTCTATTGGCGAGGTTACTGATATCGTTGAAAAGGAAATGTACACTTTTGAAGACAGAAACGGTGATAGCTTAACGCTGCGTCCAGAGGGTACCGCATGCTGTGTTCGTGCCGCTGAACAGAATGGGTTACTGTTTAACCAGACCCAGAAACTTTGGTATTGCGGACCAATGTTTAGGCATGAGCGTCCACAAAAGGGTCGCTATCGTCAGTTTAATCAGATCGGGGTCGAGTGTTTTGGTATTCCTGGCCCTGATATTGACGCAGAACTCATTATTATGACTGCGCGTCTTTGGAAGGCATTGGGCCTATTAGATAATGTGACATTGCAGATAAATTCCTTGGGTACCAGTGAGGCACGAGCCACGTATCGAGAGGCATTGGTGGAGTACCTTAGCGAGAATATTGATGCCTTGGATGAAGATAGCAAACGGCGTTTGGAGTCGAACCCTTTAAGGATACTCGATAGCAAAAGTGAAGCCACTCAGAAATTGCTAGATAAGGCTCCCGACTTTTCAAACTACTTGGATCAGGCGTCTAAGGAGCATTTTGAAGTACTATTAGCTATTCTGGATCAGAGTGGCATTAAGTACGAGGTAAATAGCCGTCTCGTTCGTGGATTGGACTATTATGGGAAAACCGTTTTTGAGTGGGTGACTAATGATTTGGGATCTCAAGGGACGGTTTGTGCTGGTGGTCGTTATGATGGACTGGTTGCTCAGTTAGGTGGTAAGGCAACGCCTGGTGTTGGGTTTGCAATGGGGGTAGAGCGTCTAATTTTAATGCTTGAAAGTCTTGGAAAAATTCCCGCTACTGTAAACAATTATGCTGATCTTTATATTGTCGCTTCTGGTGATGGGGCGGTTATAGAGTCGTTTAAATTAGCGGAAATGCTACGAGATCGATTTCTGACTCTGCGAGTCGTGACTCACTGTGGCGGCGGCAGTTTTAAAAGCCAGATGAAAAAGGCCGATAAGAGTGGTGCTCCTGTTGCGCTAATTATCGGTGAAAACGAAATCACAAATAATACCGTTGTTATTAAACCTTTACGAAATGATCAAGTCGAAGGCATAAGCAAAGAACAGATCGAAGTGCCAGTTTCAGCACTTTTGAGCGTTATTGAAGATTATCTTGTATAGAAGATTAAAAACGGTTTATTGACTGTAAGTTAGTGTAAAAACATTAAATTGAATAAAATATTGGTATTGGGGAGATTAGGGTGGATTCTTATAAAACAGAAGAAGAACAAATTATTGCACTAAAAAGATGGTGGAAGGATAACGGAAATTCGTTGCTTATTGGTATTGGCTTGGCACTGGCCGTCGTGTTTGGTTGGAAAGCTTACCAGCAGAATGTTGAAAATAATAAAAATGCCGCCTCGGTACTTTATCAACAGCTGTTAGAGGTCGCTGTCGGTTCCCCAGCCTCGGAAGAGAGTGAGTCTTCTATTGAGTTTATCGCGACAAAGCTGAAAAGCGAATTTAACAGTTCTGAGTATGCTGCCTACGCAGCCTTGTTTCTAGCGAAAAGTGCTGTTGGAAAAGGGGATTTGTCCGCCGCCGCGACTGAGTTGCGTTGGATATTAGATAACTTCGAGACTTCACCGCTCACTTACATCGTGAAAGGCCGGTTGGCTCGTGTTTTAGATGCCCAGGGCAGTAAGGATGAGGCATTAGCGCTTCTTGATGTAGCAGGTGTTGGTAGCCATGCGGCGATGTACCTTGAAATCAAAGGTGATATTTTAAACCGTGCAGGGGAAGTCGATGCAGCAAAGGCGGCATACCTGGAAGCCTATAAGGCAATGAAAGAGAGTGGTGTACAACGACCATTGTTAACATTGAAGATGGCTGAACTTGGACTATCGGAGGAGGACGCTTAATGCGCACCTGTTTTGCGTATATAACGTCTGGTTTTAGAAAATTGAAAGTCTACCTTTTTTGTTTTTCTGTGCTACTCATTGTTGGATGTAGTTCAGATGAAGTAAAAGAGGAGCCTATGGCGCTAGAGAGCTTCAAGGAAGAGATTGACGTTGTAAAGGTTTGGGATGAATCTATTGGT
>JBFKTM010000723.1:0-2111 GCA_041636295.1 Oleiphilaceae bacterium | reverse complement strand
TAAAAATAGTCGTTTCTGGACGGGCACTAGTTAACCAATTACCTTGCCACATTACGGTTTAAACAGCCTTGTTGGATTAAGCCGTTGTGTGGCTCTGCCTCAAAATATAAGATGCCACCTTCTATAACAGATTCCGCAACTTCAATTCTTGAGGGTGTGGTGTCATATAGTAAGAGTCAGCAATGTATTCATCAGGTGCTTTTCGGAAGTGGTGTTTAAGTAGTGTGATGGGAACAATGAGCGGCAGTTCTCCTAAGCGATATCGTTCAACAACTTCGCTGAGTTCTGCCTTATCATCACTGTCGAGCGCTTTTTTAAGATAGCCTTGAATATGCTGAAGCACATTTACATGTCCTCCGCGAGTGGCCACTTTTTTCAGTGCAGTCATTAGCGCTAGAATGTACTGGTCAGCCATTTGATCAAGGTTTGCTTTGCTGGCCGAGGCGACCAGTTTACCTAGCTCTCGGTAGTCTTGTTGACTATGACTCATCACGATCAGTTTGTGCCGACTGTGGAATCGTATGAGTCCATGCAGTGTTAAACCGTCGTGCATCAGCTGCCTCCAGCGATACAGTACATAGACTCGCTGAATAAAGTTTTCGCGCAGGTGTGGGTCTCCCAGTCGCCCTTCTTCCTCAATCGGCAGGTAGGGGAAGTTCTCCATGGTCTGCCTGGCAAATATTCCACTCCCTTTTTTGTGGGGGTGGCCGTTAATGAAAACTTTTACGCGCTCCATACCGCAGCTGGGCGAGTCTTTTTTAAAAATATAACCACACAGCTCACGCTGCCATGACTTTTGCCCATTGGCGCATTCGGTAAGTTGATCGGTCACGTCCGTGGCGTCATTATCAGTGCCTATACAGCGGACTGAATCGTCGAGCTGGATCAGGCGAATGGGTTTTCTGGGAACCCCCAGCCCAATAGCCATTTCCGGGCAAAAAGGCCTGAACTCGAAATAGTCCTGCAAGGTGCCATTAATATACGAATCGTTTTTGTGGCCGCCATCAAAGCGTACTTTTTCACCGAGTAAACAACTGCTGATACCAATGGTAATTTTCATCGTTTTTTAGTTCCACCTTTGTGAAGCCGGGTTATGACGAGAACTCTATCTCCAACCTTAAAGTTAAGCATAGCTAAAGTAAATCGGTTGAGGGTCGGTGTGCCAGTTATTCAGGAAAAAATAGTAACCTCAAAAAGATAACAAGTTATCACTTTTTGAAAGTTGTTCGTTAAACCTGTGGTTCGACTTTGCACAAATAACGTACGATAGTGCATGAAATGGATTTCATTCAGAAATGATCTCAGCATACGGATCTGACTCACTATTTCTCAAAACCTATAAAAACAAAAAGGGTTATTGAATGAAACTTAATACTAAAATAACAGCCGGCCTCGCGCAGCTTGCCTTGCTTGCTGTGACGCAAAGCGGTGTTGCCGCCACCGTTGATGACTTCAAAAACAGTTGGGAGTATCGAGCGTTGCAGCATCAACAGCGTCTCGATATGGGGGAGCCTTTAGGAAAGGCGACCTTTCTAACGACCCATAACAGCTATAATTCTGACGCCTACTCCAATCTCGGTAGCTACTACGACCCCAACCAGAAATACAGCCTGGTTGATCAGCTCGATATGGGTATTCGCTCATTGGAGCTGGATGTTCATGACTATAACGGTGATTTGCTCTTGTGCCACGGCCAGAACAACCATACTGGGTGCAGTGCTTTTGATCGACGTTTTCAGGATGGCATCAAAGAAGTGGCCACCTGGTTAACGCAGTCAGCCAATCGTCAACAGGTGGTTATTCTTTATATCGAAGAGCACGTAGATGGTCGCTACAACGATTTGATGAATCAAATCGATGCTCACATGGGGGACTTGATATATAAGCCTTCATCTTGTCAGTCGTTGCCAACGAATATCAGCAAAGCGGATGTGTTGAATGCCGGAAAGCAGGTGTTGATTATTGGAGGTAATTGCGGCTCAACGGCGTGGAGCCAGTATGCGTATAACGGTACTTACCCTACGGATAATGGCACGATAAACAGTTACCCTACCTGTACGACCAGTAAGTACTCCACCAGTTACCTGATCAATAATCTGGTACGTGTCTAT
>JBFKTM010000722.1:0-2115 GCA_041636295.1 Oleiphilaceae bacterium | reverse complement strand
TAGCACGAACTCTATTGGATTTGTGCAAAGAGCCCGATGCAATGACTCACCCAGATGGTATGCAAATTAAAATTACCCGCCAGGAAATTGGTCGAATTGTTGGATGTTCTCGAGAGATGGTTGGGCGGGTGTTAAAAACCCTCGAAGATCAGGGGCTAGTGCAGGTCAAAGGCAAAACCATGGTGGTCTTTGGGACACGCTAGCAGAACTGTCTGATAAAAAGCGGGGGGCATCCCCCGTTTTTTATGCGTGGTGTTTCTCGTCGGCACCCACCACCGTATTTCTTCCGGTTTGTTTTCCTTCATAAAGTGCTTCATCGGCGGCTGCGATGGTTGCCTTAATATCCTTTGACCCATCAAATACATCAATGCCCAGTGTCATGGTGAACCTAACACGCTGCTCTGCATGAGTAACGATATGGTTCTCGCACAACGCCCTGATTTTTTCGGCTACCGTTTTCGCTTGCTGACTGCCGGTGTCTGGCAGAGCAATAAGAAACTCCTCTCCGCCCCAACGAGCCACAAAATCCTGCTGTCGCAGTGACGCACGTAATATTTCGGAAACCGCGTAAATCACGCTATCTCCAGTTTCGTGTCCATAGCTGTCATTAATCTGTTTAAAATGATCTATGTCGCAGAGTATGATGCTAAAGGGGCTGTGGTTTCGTGTGACTCGGGAAGCTTCCAGCTTTAGCAATTCATCCATCCGGCGTCGATTGTATAGGTCGGTTAACGGGTCTTTTTGTGCGAGCCGCTCCAGTTCCTTTTGTAATATAGCCCGTTTTTCCAGTTGCTCATTCATGGTTTCCGCCAGCAGATCAAACTCTTTGATGGATATATTTTTTTGCTCAACAGGGTGGTTGTCGTGGGCGGCATGTTGCAAATGGTTTATAAACAGATTGAAGTGCCACTTTATCTTTCGGTAGGTAAACAGTCCGATAACGATAACGATGACATAAGCGATCAGTAATCTGGTTGCAATTTCAAGCACCCGGTCTTCCACCTGATCTGTCAGGCGGGTTCTGTTAAGGCCTATCTCTTGCTCAATGTCGGATAGCGGAATAAAGGCTCCGATGAGCCACTGCCAGTCTGCAGCTGCACTTAGGTAGAGCAATATAGGTTCATGGCGTTTTGTCTCCTGGTTAAACCACTTGGCCTCAATTACCTCGCTTTTGTTCGCTTTTGCCAGTTCAATTGCCCGATTGATGAGTGCTTGATTCTCAGGCAGAACCTGATGCAGGGCGAGTTTCTCTGATGAGGTTTGCACACCGGGTAACGCCAGTAGATTTGAATCATAGTCGGCGATAAACAGCCTCAGTCGGTCATTATATTTGATTCCGGTTAGCACATTGAGTAGCTGCTTTTTCGTCTCTTTTTCAAACTCTTCTAAAGATTCACGGGTGCCGATGATCCAATCCAGGGGCTCCAGGTACTTAAAAAAGCCAATGGTCGAACCTGACTCATTGGTATTTCCATCGATAATGATCGGAGCCGCACCTTCAAGAAATAGTTCTTTTTCACTCTTTATTTGCTTGATCATATTCTCTAACCACTTTCGCGCGTCTCCTGAAAGGTGGTTATCTGCTTCCAGCTGCTGAATGGTTACTCCTTCATAGCTGATATTGACAGGATTAAGCTGCAGCTCCCCATAGATATCCGTGATAAATATGGCGCTGCGTCCAAAGTTAAATCGAATCGGCCTCAGAGTGTCGACAATGATATCTTTTTGAACCGGTAGTGGCAGATCGGCATTCTTACTCAACACGTTACTGGCTTGTTGGTGTGCTTCTCGTACACGCTTGGCTAACTGCTTTCTGAGGCTGTTCTCAGAATCTACATGCACCCGGTGAATGAGGCTGATGGTACGATCCACCCGTGATATCATCGCGTCTTTCAACTGATCGGAAACACGCTCAGAAACCTGATCGATCATTTCGTTGTGGTGTTGAGTATTGACGACAATGAGTGTTGCACCCGCCAAAAAGACAACGAGGGTGCATAGACTCAGGGTTATCGACAGGTAGAGTGTTGAAACACTGCGTTTCTTTGTCATGATTCTGGTTCGCCGAACATCAATATTGTGATGGGCTTAGAGCTGATCAATTATGCAGCCCTC
>JBFKTM010000721.1:0-2124 GCA_041636295.1 Oleiphilaceae bacterium | reverse complement strand
CTAAGCATCCTAACATTTCTGGGTGGCGACGATTAATTACTAAACTACAAAAAGGCTCCGACCATTCACTGCTCGGGGCCTTTTTTTATGCGTAAACAAAATATGAATTACACCCTCATGATATTAGGCGCGCCCTATTCAAGCCAAAGTGCCTCTACCGCGTTGCAATTTGCAAAGTCCCTCTTGCGTAGAGGACATAATATTTATCGCGTATTTTTTTACCATGAAGGGGTTCATAATGCTTCACAACTCCCCTCCCCCCCACAAAACGAAGCCAACATTCCAGCTGAGTGGCAAAAACTAAAAATTGAACACAATCTCGATCTGGTAGTATGTATTGCAGCAGCAGTGAAACGCGGGGTATTGAATAAAAATGAAGCTACTCGCCACGAAAAAGACCAATACAATCTCAGTGAATGCTTTGAACTGTCAGGCCTTGGCCAGCTAGTCGACGCCACTGAACGATCAGACCGAGTAATAACCTTTGGGCCATAGCAATAACAACACCTCCTGACAGAGAATAGCGACACATGAACACTCCCGAAGCACCCGGCCGCAAAGTAGTAGTCTTCTGCACTAAAAGCCCCTATGGCAGCTCATTAGCTAGAGAATCGCTAGACTACTGCCTGGCTGCTGCCGCTTTCGATCAAAATCTTGAAATTATTTATACTGGAGAGGCTGTTCTACAATTATTAAAAAATCAGAATGCTAATGAAATCCAGCACAACAACTTGTCAAAAACACTGGCTGCACTCCCTATCTATGGCGTCGATAAGGTTTACGTTGATGCGAAATCTCTATATCAATACGGCATTGCAGAAAACGACATTTGTCTGCCTTTTGAGCCCTTAAACAACGAACAAATCGCAGCAATGATTGCCAGCGCCAACTTAATATTGAACTTTTAAAAACCATGAGCACTCTACACATAGTCAGTCAGTCACCAGACAATCACTCTGCACTATCCCGTGGCTTAGCATTTTCGTCCAAAGGGGATTCCATCTTACTCATTGAGGACGGCGTATACTTCGCACTATCGGCACAAGTAGAGAAAATCTCCTGCCTTAACCAGCTAAATGTTCCCATTTATGCACTTAAAGAAGATATTCTAGCCAGGGGAATTTCCAATTTGCTTGATGACAGAGTAAAAACGGTAACCTATGATGGGTTCGTTGAGTTAACCGAGACTCACAGTAAATCAACCAGCTGGTTTTAATAATCACTTACTTAGACAAACCACCAAGATGACAGAATTAAATCTCGATAAAGAGGGGTACCTAAAAGACCTTAATGACTGGTCTCCGGAAGCTGCCATTTTATTATCAGAGAGGGAACAGATAATACTCACCGAAGAGCACTGGGAAATTATCCATATTCTCCGCGACTTTTACCTTCAGTTTGAGCTGTCACCCGCAATGAGAATTCTGGTAAAGATTACAAAGGAACAACTAGGTGATGAAAAGGGAAACAGCATCCACCTGATGAAGCTATTTCCCGGAAGCCCAGCAAAAATCGCAAGCAAAATAGCCGGACTTCCCAAACCAACCAACTGCCTATAGCAAATACATACACGATCTATTCACTCATTTTCACTATAAAATCGAACTAAAAATGACCAAGAAAACACTAAAAACCTATGAAGAACACCCTTTTGCAGAGTACGTACGAATACTGGGAAAAGGCAAAAAAGGAAGTCGCTCACTAACAGAGGAAGAGGCCTTCACGGCAATGTCCATGATATTGGAGGGCAAGGTTGAAGACTTGCAATTAGGCGCCTTCCTAATGCTGTTACGCGTTAAAGAGGAGTCTCCAGAGGAGTTAAGTGGCTTTGTTAAGGCAGCCAAAGCAACATTTAACGCCCCCACTGATCTGACGGTTGATTTAGACTGGTCCTCTTATGCAGGAAAGCGCCGCCACCTCCCCTGGTATCTATTTGCTGTGACATGCCTTGCTCAAAACGGCATAAAAATATTCATGCACGGAGCAAGCGGCCATACGGCAGACCGAATATATACTGAGGATGTATTAAAGGCGCTTAATCTACCCATTGCGAAAAACTGGGAACAAGTACGCGATTCACTTAACACGCATAATTTTTGTTATATGCCCCTTTCTAGTCTCGCG
>JBFKTM010000720.1:0-2135 GCA_041636295.1 Oleiphilaceae bacterium | reverse complement strand
CATTACTGGTACAGGCCGGGATTGATACCGAAGCCGCTGTGACCTCTTTCAGTGGCTGGCTAATGCGCGTTCGCAACACCAGCAATTTTGGTGAGTTTTTAAGAACCGCAGAACAGTGGAAGAAGGTTCAGCACCCGCGTTCGTCAGATGTTGTATTTGTGGTTGCGAGCTACTTCTTTGAGAAACTCTACCCTGAAATGTTTGAGTCTCGTAAGGAGAATAAGACGTTTTCCGGGCAGTTTAATCCGGCTTCCATTGGGCGTCGTAAAGATTTCTGGAATCGGTTAAATGAAGCTATTAAGGATCTTCGCATACAGTCGATTCTCAATGAGATAAAGCCGGCTAGTTGCTTCACTCCCCAGGCGTTAATTGACACCCTGTTCCAAGACTTTATGGAGTTGGAAGCGCGCATTACGACCGCCAACCCTAAACGGTTCCCCGGATTTGGTGAAGCGATTATCCGACAGCAGGCAAATGGGCACTCAACATCGGGTCTCATTACCGGGGTGGCAGAGTTTGCGATTGGTGAGGACTTAATGCCCGTTGGGCTCTTTGTTTCTAACCATGCGTTTCAGGCCGGGGCATTTGATATGTCATCTGCCGAGCGGCTGTGTCGTCTGCTCGCCTACTGTGGAGAGTACTCCATTCCCGTGATCGGATTTATCAGTTCAGGCGGAATGCAAACCAAAGAGGGTGCGTCGGCACTATTCTCAATGGCGGTGGTGAATGATCAGATTAACCGCTTTGTCAGTGACCTGGGTCTGCCGATTCTGTTATTTGGTTACGGCGACTGCACCGGGGGTGCACAAGCCAGCCTGGTAACACATCCGTTAGTTGAGACCTACTATTTCTCAGGCACTAATATGCCGTTTGCCGGGCGTATTGTGGTGCCGGAATATCTGCCGGTTACAGTGACGCTCTCCAACTACTTGGTTTCCGAGCCGAACAGCATGCAAGGGTTGGTTAAGCATCCGATGGTAGACGGCCTGGATGATCGTTTCAAAGCGATTGATCCGACGATTACTGCGGCGGAAGTCACGGTTGCCGACCTTATTAACCGATGGCTAACCCATAAAGACCTGCCGAGTCGTAAAGAGAGCTTAAAGAAAGCCTCGGCTATTCAGAAATTTGAGCCCTATCAGAAAGTGCTGGTGCACGCTCGTGGCTGTACCGCTGTAAAACTGATACGCGAAGCCCATGCCATGAATCTTAATGTGGTGCTGGTGCAGTCTGACCCTGATATGGATTCCGTCGCCGCAGATATGCTCAAAGAAGGCGACAACCTGGTCTGTTTGGGTGGCTATACTCCGGACGAGAGCTACCTGAACGGTGACAGTGTACTGCGTATTGCCGAAATGAACGGCGCGGAAGCGCTGCACCCGGGTATCGGCTTTTTGTCTGAAAACAGTCGCTTTGCCCATCAGTGTCTGGCGCAGGGGTTGAACTTTATTGGCCCTTCTCCGGAAAGTATGGAAGCGATGGGGGATAAGTCCCGAGCGATTCACACCGCCATTGAGTTGGGCGTGCCGGTAGTACCGGGTAGCCACGGGTTGCTTCGTAACGTGGAGCATGCCGAGCAGGTAGCGAACGAGATCGGGTTCCCCATTATCCTGAAGGCAGCC
Source organism: Oleiphilaceae bacterium (assembly GCA_041636295.1). Taxonomy (GTDB): domain Bacteria; phylum Pseudomonadota; class Gammaproteobacteria; order Pseudomonadales; family Oleiphilaceae; genus Alkalimarinus. The sequence goes on along the minus strand of JBFKTM010000720.1, from coordinate 513 downwards.
CACGGGGGCGGCGGTAAAGGTATAGTGGTCGTTGACAAAGCAGAGGATCTGAAAGAGCGCTTTCATATGATCAAGGCTGAGGCTCGCAACAGCTTTGGCAGTGGTGATGTCTATCTCGAAAGACTGGTGACTCGTTTCAGGCACATTGAAGTTCAGTTGTTACGAGATCGCTTTGGCTGTACTCGAATTCTGGGTCTACGGGACTGCAGCGTACAACGTAATAAACAGAAGATTATTGAAGAGTCTATCTCTACCGCACTACCTGCTGACCAGGCAAAAATCGCCAAAGATTCAGCCTACAAGTTAGCAGAGGCCTGTGATTACCATGGTGCGGGTACGGTTGAATTTATCTATGACCTTGATCGTGGAACACTCTACTTTATGGAGATGAATACTCGTCTTCAGGTTGAGCATCCAGTAACGGAGTTGGTCAGTGGCGTCGATATCGTGCGAGAGCAATACCGTATTGCCATGGGTAAGTCAATTGATGAGATGCCGATTCATGAGAAGGGT
>JBFKTM010000719.1:0-2141 GCA_041636295.1 Oleiphilaceae bacterium | reverse complement strand
GTAGTTAGAGTCTTTGAATATTTCATCAACCAGATCTGAAACAATGCCACCCTTGCTGTTACTGTTGTCGGTAATTTGAAACGGCCTGGATATCTCTTCTACCACCATGTAATTGACTTGATCAGACCATGCACTGGTGTAGCACAGCCAACCGAGCACAATAAACAAGATACTAACTCTGGATAGATTCATGTCGAACTCTCATAGTGTAATTCGTATTACAATTTTTATTATCGTAAAAAGCGCCAGGCACGCTTAATTGTTCGAATTCGTAATCCTCACGTCTGCACGCTGCTGTTCAGAATATTTCCCTTATTAAGTTAATAATACCGGATCATACCCGCCAGGGAGGGGGCTCCGAATGGCTGGGTCCGCTCACTTGGAGGCGTTGCTCAACAGTATCCTAAATTGAGTATAGTGCTGATTGGCGCATGGCGGGAGTTTTGTAACGAAGTGTTGCCTCATCAGAGCTATGTTGCGTACAATTTGAGCGACCTGTTATATAGGCCGTTAATATTTAATTTGTTGTATCGTCTCGTTGTCGATTGAAGAAGATGGTGGTGTGAACTAACAAACATTAAAAAAACAACTATCTTAAAATCGTGACATGAATACAGGCAGCTGACCTGTCAGTTCCAAGCACTGCACTCATAATTTAACTGATAATAATATTTTGCTGAGAATTCGCTCATGAAAAAACTACTCTCCAGTTTAACCATTGTTGCTGCAACCACCACCAACGTTCATGCAGAGGATATAGATAGCGGTTTTTATATCTTTCCCTCAGTCGGTTACTTCTTTCTAGAGAATGAACGCGATGTTGACAATGCCCCTGAAGCCACCTTTGCTGCGGGATACCAGTTCAATCGTCGTTGGTCTACTGAGGCGGCCTATGGTGTGTTCAGTTCGGAGTCCAATCTGACAGGAAAGGACATTGATGGCAGTTATTACCATCTTGATGGCCTCTATCACCTCAATGATGACGATGTGTTACAGCCCTACCTGGTGGCCGGTATCGGTAATATGGATCTTGATATTGAAGGTTCCGAAAATGATGATGAGACCAGTTATAACGCCGGAGCAGGTTTCAAGCGTCATCTGACCGAACAGTTGGCCCTGCGAGCGGAAGCGCGAATGTTTTATGGTAATGACTCCAATTCCAAGGATCTGCTGCTGAACGTTGGCGTGGTCTATCTGTTTGGAGCTGGGGCATCATCCGGTTATGTCGAAGAGGTTGAGTATGACAGCGACGGCGATGGTGTTCTGGATCGTGACGATCAATGTCCAAATACGCCTGCCGGCGAAGAGGTTGATGGTCAAGGGTGTTCGGTCAAAGTCATGATACGGGATCACGATGCGGACGGCATTGAAGACTCACTGGATCAATGCCCCAATACTCCCGCTGGCTATCCGGTCGACGGAAAAGGCTGTTCACTTGATTCCGATGGTGATGGCATTGCAGACGGTGCTGACCAGTGCCCGGATACCAAAGCGGGTGCCAAAGTCGATGCCAAAGGTTGTTATGTCAAACTTAAAGAGACGGTCACACAAACGCTGAATGTTGAATTCCCCAATAACTCAGCAGTGGTGCCAGAGGCCTATAAAACAGAGATTACCGAACTGGCGGTATTTATGCGTGCTTACCCTGAGAGCAAAGTGACCATTGAGGGGCATACCGATGATCGTGGTGCCGCCGCGTATAATCAAAGCCTGTCTGAGAAACGTGCCAAAGCTATCAAGGCCGTGCTGATTGAAGAGCATGGTATTGACGCCGGTCGTGTAGATGCGGTTGGTTATGGTGAAGAGAGGCCGATTGCCGACAATGGCACCTCCGCTGGACGAAGTAAAAACCGACGTGTAGTGGCGGTTATCTCGGCTGAGTTGGAGAAATAGGCGCTCAACCCTTCTTAAATTACCGGGGCTAGCGCGGGGATTAGGGGTCAGAGTAGGTAACCTACTCTGACCCCGGTTGGCGGTTGGCGTACTCTGATCCCGGTTGGCGGCGTTAGACGTTTAACAAAGTACCATTCGGTACGGTACTTTTTTGACGATTGCCTACGCATTGTTCAAAAAATGAACCATACTTCAGAGTCGAAAGCATCTCTATAAAGCCTAACAGATCAATTAAGGAGGCACATGAT
>JBFKTM010000718.1:0-2144 GCA_041636295.1 Oleiphilaceae bacterium | reverse complement strand
TCTATATTCCCAATTGAGTAATATTTTATTATCCTCGTGGAATAAAAGCTTCTAACCGGGTAGAACAACGATGAGCGAAAAAATCGCAACAGCGGAAGCACAAGCAGCGAAGGGACTTCACCAGTCCTGCCTACAGTGCAGCCTGAGCAACTTGTGCATTCCTATTGCCGTCAATAAAGATGAGATTGACCGCCTTGAAGATCTCATCAAACAGGGCAAAACTATTAACAGGGGTGACCATATCTTCAAGGAACACTCCCCTTTTAAATCGTTATTTGCTGTTCGCAGCGGTGCGATAAAGACCTATTCGGTTACAGAAGACGGTGAAGAACAAGTCACCGGCTTCTATTTGCCTGGTGAGATCATTGGTCTCGACAGCACCAATACCGATGCTTACAGCTGCTCAGCAAAAGCATTGGAACGAGCCAGTGTCTGCGAGATCCCATTCGATCAACTAGAAACGTTGGCGTCTAAAATCCCTACGCTACAACATCACTTTTTCTCGTTAATGAGTAAAGAGATTCAGGGTAGCCGCCAGCTCACCATGCTTTTGAGCAAAAATACCGCCGAAGAGCGAATTGCCTCGCTACTGTTAAGTCTCTCTAGCCGGTTCAAATTAAGAAAACTCTCTGGCACACACTTCCGCCTACCCATGCCACGAAATGATATTGGTAACTACTTGGGGCTTGCGGTTGAAACGGTGAGTCGGGTATTTACCCGGTTCCAGAAAAGTGGACTTATTTCGGTACAGGGCCGCGAGGTTGTATTGGAAGATGTTGATGCGCTGGTCGATATCGTCAAGAATCACGGCAAATGTATGAAAGATAACTAACCCCCACCATCTCCCCCAAAAAAGAAGAGGCTTAAGCCTCTTTTTTTATGTCCTTAATTTATATCGCTTCAAATACCCATTTATAGGTATTTTATATTTTCTTGATTTATCACATTTTTTAAATATCTATATAAATCATCATCATGCGCAGGCCTTATTTTTTGAGATATATCAATTTAGGTAGTTTCATTATCGTTACACTCTGCGGCATCGAAATTTCCAACATTTATCACTTTATCAGGGAAGCCACATGATCAAAAAAGCCTTAACCTCTACTCTCATCACAAGCTCACTGCTTCTTGCGCAATCTGCTTTCGCCTATGACGCTGGAGATATGTTTGTAAAGGGAGGGATCGCGACAGTTGATCCTCAGGAGAAGAGTTCAGATATTTTTATCACCACGCCAGATTTAGGCCCCGCCACAGGCGCACAAGTAGGCGTTAACTCCGACACACAGTTAGGTTTGGTGTTTACCTACATGGCAACTGACCGAGTTGGTATTGAATTGCTGGCAGCCACCCCCTTCAAACATGATCTATCAGGTACTGGCGTTCTCGCAGGCGCTGGTAAATTAGGCGACACCAAACATCTACCACCAACACTTAGTGTACAGTATTATCTCGCCGACCCTGCCGACAAATTTCAACCTTATGTTGGTGCCGGTATTAACTACACAATCTTTTTTGATGAAGGAACAACTCCAACACTAACGGGTGCCATTGGCACGCTGGCCGACCTTGCGGCAGGCAGTAGCTTAGGAGTAACGGCCACCAGTACAAAACTGGATATCGAAGACTCGATTGGAGCCTCTCTTCAGGCGGGTTTCAACTATGAAATAACTGAAAACATAGGGCTTAATGCTGCCGTTTGGTGGATCAATATTGATGCTGAGGCAGAAATTACAGCACAAACCAATATCGGCACCGTAAAAGCCAAGGTAGATGTTGAAGTAGACCCTTACGTCTATATGTTGGGTGCTTATTACAAGTTCTAAACCATTAGGCAACACCAAAAAGCCCACTTTTTAAGGTGGGCTTTTTACTAATAACTCAAGCCTCTGAAAGCGCTATGCGCCGAGCGAAGCCGCCCCCGAGTGCTGCCGACAACGTTCCCATAACGACAATTACAATGCTCATCCAGGTTAGGTCGCCAGAGGTTGTCGACCAGACAACCGACGCCAAGCTCGCTAACAGTCCCACTATTGCTGCATGCAATACCAACTTATGATTGGCGATCGTACTGGTTATCAATCCCCCAAAAGCCATCGCCAGACAGTAGACCAGTATTGCAAACACAAACCATATTTCTTGCT
>JBFKTM010000717.1:0-2145 GCA_041636295.1 Oleiphilaceae bacterium | reverse complement strand
TCGATCTGAATATCGTCAATAAAAAACACAATGTCATTGACAGGACCATGGGACAGAAAACGAATCTGCGTGTTTGAGGCGGTATAGGCACTAATATCCACCGTTTCACTGATCTGGCTTATATCAGTACCATCATAATTGTAGGTTCTTAACGTTGTCCAAGTCGCTCCTCCATCGTCAGAAACATCCAGCGTTAATGTACCCGCCGTAGCTACCGGGCTTCCGTAGGTTCCTCGCTGGTAATCGAACGTTAAAGTCGCCGAAGTCGCAGTACTAAGATCTGCTTCACGGGAGACACCAAAACCGGGGTCAGGATTCAAGAGCTGGGTTCCTCCAATCCTCAGTGAGTTGGGCGTAGAAGCATAGGTTACATTAGGGGAGACCTGGACTGGGCCATCGGTCACGCCTGCCCCCGTAGGCTCATCTATCTCAACCCAGTCACCGGTCCAATTCTGGGTTCCATCGTTGTTGGAGTATAATCGGTCATTAAACTCGTCGCGGAGGGTTTCGGTAGCCAACGTTGAACGCCATTCACTCTGCTCCTGCTGGCTAATGGCGCCCTGTGTTTCAATAACACCTTTTTTATATTCCAGCTCCCAATCACCCCCTTCGTCGGCATTACCGGTCAAATCATCACTGGCCGCAACATCGGCCCCAGTCAATAGTGCAAGTGTATTCACCAACCGTTCCCCAAGTTCGTCTGCCGCTAAATTACAGCCATAGAGCAGAATATCCGCATCATCAGAGAGTGCTTGTTGCCAGTTGGTGATGGCCGTTTCGTTGGCCTCGATACTCTGTAGATTGAGCGATCCATTACCTAACTGAATCGAGCCCTCAGAACCATGGGAAATGATATGAATAGCCGAAAGATCGTCGTATTGACTGAGGGCGTCGCTGATTTGTTGTAGACCGTTTTTCTGGCTATCCAACACTACCACTTCAATCTGCCGCCCTTCCTCAGACTGTTCCAGTATATCGTTTAGTAGAAATTGATACCCTTCGACCTGAGTATCCACAAAGGCCAACTCAAGCGTTTTTTCGGCACTGGCATTATCAGATATAACAATATCAACATCAGAAAAATCGAGTTCTTCAGATTCATCATCAATATTCTGATAGGTCGCAGAGAGGGTATCGCCCACCACGACCCCTTCAATACCGGCTGAAAATAAAATGCGAGGTTCTAATTCTTCAAACTGAAGCGGTGTTTTAGCTGGTGCTTTCCTGCCCATGTTTCTTACCTTTTCACTAAACCACTAGTTTAAGAAACTAATATCTGTTTGGAATGAAGGTTAAAAACTACATCATGCTTGATATTCTAACGGTTGATAAAAACTCTATTCCCAGCGAAATGAGGTAGCCAAGCCTTCACTGGCCACAAAACTCAGTTTACACTTGAGCCCACCTACCAGTTTATGCTCTGGATTCGGTAACATCAGACTCACACCAAAGCTGCCACTCGCTGCATCAACTACTTGGTCAACTAGATTTACCGAGGCTTCATACGCACTGCCTGATGGGTATTCGGGGTATACTTTTGCTTGCATACCCCGCTGAATTTTCCCAAACATGCTGGCAGGTGCGATCACTTCAACTCGCAGTGGGTCAATTTGAGCAATTTTAAGGATGGGACGATCTTCTACCGATTCACCGGGTTGTAAAAGACGCTCAACGACAACACCGGATATAGTACTTTTGATCGTGCGTTGCTCCAGATTAACCATCGCTCTTTTGAGTTCCAGCTCAGCTAAACGCTTATTGGTTTTAGCTTTTTTCAGCTCCATCAAGGCGAGCTTGACTTCAGTATCCGCCTGCTCTTTTTCGTCAATGGATATCGCATTTTTCTTACGCAGTGTTTCCGCACGGCTCTTTCGACGTTGAGCAAACTCAAGCTTGATCTGTTTTGAATGAATGTCATCGTCATTGGTTGCTTTTTCGCGGGCTAACTCAACCGTGGCCTCCTCTACGGACGATTCCAACTGAGCCAAAACCTGACCTTTTTGCACAAGGTCACTCTTTTCGACCAGTACAGATTCCACGATCCCATCAACCGGACTACTGAGTGCGATTGACACGTCGGGTTCAATCAGGCAGTCGAAATCGTTAAAGTCGTCAGCACTAGCAGGTATTGAAAATAGAATGCCT
>JBFKTM010000716.1:0-2163 GCA_041636295.1 Oleiphilaceae bacterium | reverse complement strand
TACATAGATAAATACTGTCTAAAAAGGAGGCGACGTCTGCCTCCTTTTTTTATTGTCGGTTTTTTATCAAAACCTGTTTATAATGCCACCTTTAATCTGGTTATTTTGCCAATTATTACCGAGTGTGATTGAGTAAGGAGAAAAACTTGAGTTCGGTCGAGTCACAAAATCGTGTGTTGTCAGGAATGCGTCCTACCGGAAAGCTTCATTTAGGCCACTACCACGGGGTATTGAAGAACTGGGTACAATTGCAACATGAATATGAATGCTTTTTCTTTGTTGCGGATTGGCATGCCTTAACAACTCACTACGAAGACCCACAAATTATCGAGCAAAGTGTGTGGGATATGGTGATTGATTGGCTGGCGGCAGGGATTAATCCAGGCTCGGCAACATTGTTTTTGCAATCCAAAGTTCCAGAACATGCGGAATTGCATTTGTTAATGTCAATGATGACACCTTTAGGCTGGTTAGAAAGAGTACCCACTTATAAAGATCAGCAAGAAAAGCTAAAGGAAAAAGATCTTGCGACATATGGATTTCTTGGCTATCCACTATTACAAAGTGCAGACATATTAGTGTATCGCGCAGGTCATGTGCCAGTGGGGGCAGATCAGGTTGCCCATGTTGAACTTACCAGAGAATTAGCAAGACGTTTTAACCACTTATATGGTCGCGAACCGGGCTTTGAAGAAAACGCTGAAGCTGCGATCCAGAAAATGGGTAAGAAAAACGCCAAGTTATATAGAAATTTACGTAAGAAATACCTGGAGCAAGGTGATCAGGAAGCCCTTGAAGTAGCAAGAGCTTTATTGAAAGAACAACAGAATATCAGCATTGGAGATAAAGAGCGTTTGTTTGGCTATATTGAAGGCGGCGGCAAGGTAATATTGCCTGAGCCTCATCCGTTATTGACGCCAGCATCTAAAATGCCAGGATTAGACGGTCAAAAGATGTCCAAGTCCTATGAAAACACCATTGGCTTGCGCGAAGATGAAGACTCTGTGGTCAAAAAAATCAAGACCATGCAAACAGATCCGCAGCGCGTGCGAAGAACAGACCCGGGCGATCCTGAAAAATGCCCTGTTTGGCAATTACACGACGTGTATTCCGATGAAGAAACAAAGTGTTGGGTTCAGGAAGGTTGTAAGAGTGCCGGTATCGGTTGTCTGGAGTGTAAGGGGCCAATCATTGATGCCGTTCTGGAAGAACAGAGACCTATTCGTGAACGCGCCCAGCATTACGAAAACGATCCTGAATTGGTGAGGAGTATCATCGTTGAAGGGTCTGAGAAGGCAAGAGACGAAGCAAAACAAACGTTAGATGAGGTTCGTAAGGTTATGGGTCTATCTTACGTTTAATGACAGAACCCATAATGACACAACCCATAATGACACAACCCATATAGGTGTGAAGGATAAATATTTGAAAAAGTACCGGGCCATATACGATGAGCACTGACATACCCGCTTCCGGAAAAGATGCTCAGGAGCCACAGGCTGAAGAGCATTCAGTTATGCCTGGTACACAGCAGGAGTTGCCTTTCGCTGTTGTGGAAGGTAAACCTGTCACCAATTTACCTCAAGACCTATATATTCCCCCTGACGCTTTGGAGGTAATGCTTGAAGCCTTCGAAGGCCCGCTTGATCTTTTGCTCTATCTGATTCGTCGTCAGAATATGGATATACTAAGCATCAATGTCAGTGCCATCACGCATCAGTACATGGAATATATTCGGTTGATGCAAACAGTAAGATTTGAGTTGGCGGCAGAATACCTGCTAATGGCGGCCACGTTAGCCGAAATAAAGTCAAGAATACTATTGCCGCGCCATGAAAGTGATGAAGAGAATGAAGAAGACCCGAGAGCAGAGCTTATTCGTCGACTGCAACAATATGAGCGCTTTAAACAGGCTGCTGAGGATTTAGATGAAATTCCTCGGGTAGATCGTGATATTTTTGAAATATCAGTGGCGCCGCCTGTGATAGATAAAAACAAAGTGCATCCGGATGTTACTATGAGGGAGCTCTTAGTCGCCTTTAGTGAAGTATTAAGACGCTCTGACATGTTTGAAAGCCATCAGGTGGAAAAAGAAAAATTATCCACCCGGGAACGAATGTCACAAATAATGCATGCAATTCCGAGAGATGGCTACATCAGTTT
>JBFKTM010000715.1:0-2163 GCA_041636295.1 Oleiphilaceae bacterium | reverse complement strand
TTCGCTCGATGAAGCAGCTATGGTATTGGTGGGAAGCATTGCTGAAAAACTGTCGGAACGTTACGCGGTGTATGGGGCCAGTGAACCCGCCTTAAATAGTGAGCTGGAACTGGAAATTAGCGATGTTCACACAATGGAAGACTATGTTGGTGCAACGCGTTATCTAGAGTCTTTGCCCCCCGTCAGTAGTTCTCAGCTAGTATGGGTTAAGGGGGATAGAATTCGGTTTGCAATTACGCTCAGGGGCTATTTGGAACAGTTACAGGAGCATATCGAATTGGACACCATACTGTCAGCAGAGATTGCACAGTCAATGGATGAGAGTGATAGTTTTCGACTTCACTACCGTTGGTCTAAGTTGAACTAATTGTGACTATTAATGGTATCCTGATTAGGTGGTTTTCAGGTTTCAAGAGAGGAATGCCTTTCTTATGCTTCTAAAGTGGCATCATTTACCGAACATTTTGACTTTTCTTCGGATTGTACTGGTCGTTCCGTTTGCAGCTTCTCTTTACTTTGAATATTACCGACAGGCCCTGCTGCTGTTTTTTATTGCCGGCTTGTCGGATGGGGTGGATGGCTTTTTAGCCAGACATTTTAATTGGAAAACCCGCTTTGGGGCGATTGCCGATCCGTTAGCAGACAAACTGTTGCTAGTGACGGCTTACGTGATGTTAACCGTAACCGGCCACCTGCCGTTATGGTTGACGGTGCTGGTATTTGCCAGAGATATTATAATTGTGAGTAGTGCGTTGATTTATCATTATTGGATTGGCGCCTACGAGATGAAGCCCTCAATGCTGGGAAAGGCCAATACATTTCTACAAATAGTGTATGTACTAATGGTTGTCGTCTCTTTGGCTGGTATAAATATGCCACCAGTTGCGATTGAGTTCGGGGTTTGGATTGTAGCCCTGATTGCCGTGCTTAGCTGTACTCATTATGGAATTGTGTGGGGACGTAAAGCGTATCTTCAGCGAAGATCGATAAAAGCCTGATTTTTAATGACCATGATGAGTATTAACGAACAACCGCAACAGCTCACGTTATCTGTCAAACTTAGACAAGACGCGACGTTTGACAATTTTTTAGGTGCTGCCAACGCTAAGAATAGCGAGATTCTTATGCATGCGCTGAGCACTGAAGAGCCATTCGTCTATCTGTGTGGTGACCAGGGTAGTGGCAAAACCCATTTGTTGAATGCCTGCTGTAATGCACTTGAGGTGATGGGCAAGCGGGTAATGTTACTGCCACTGAAAGAGATCGGTGCCTTTGATAAGCGACTGTTTGAAGGGCTGGAGACTTTCGATGCCGTGATGGTTGATGATATAGATACCTTGTTCCAGCAGTCGGAGAGCGAAGAGGCGTTATTTGATCTTTATAATCGGTTGCGGGCAAATGGTGCCATGTTTATCGTTACCGCCGCTGAGCCGGTCGCTCGCCAGGAGATCGCGTTAGCTGATTTAAGGTCGAGACTTGGAGCCGGTTTGCTATTGCAGTTGTTTAGGTTGACTGACGATGAAAAGAGCAGGGCGCTGCAATCGAGAGCTAAAGACAAAGGGATATTTTTAAGTGATGAAGTCGTCGCCTATATCATGCGGCGAAGCGGACGTAATCTTGATGAGTTGTTCTGTCTGCTCGATAAACTGGATGACGCCTCGTTGAGTGCCCAGCGTCGCCTCACGGTACCATTTGTGAAAGGGGTTTTGGGATGGTAGGCGGCTTATGTGCCGAATTATGAGTGGTAAATAAAAGTAAAATAGAAAGTGGTTACATGACGCGTAGAACTTGACTAAAATATAGTCGATTGGAATTGACGCAGCGTCAGTGCGTTATCAAATAAGGATTATAAATACCGGGGGAATCATGAAGCGAGTTGTATTTAATTTAAAGGGTGGGGTAGGTAAATCCAGCATTACATCAAATCTGGCAGCGATTAGTGCGGCTGAAGGTTTAAGGACTCTGGTTGTCGATCTCGATCCTCAAGGTAACTCAAGCCAATATCTGCTTGGCAAGCCAACCGCTGAATTAAAAGACACCGTCGGTGATTTGTTTGAGCAAACCATTGCCTTTAATATTTTCAACAAGAAGCCGGAAGACTTTGTTCATGCTACGCCGTTTAGTGGGCTTTATGTGCTTCCTTCAAGCCCGGAACTCGATTTT
>JBFKTM010000714.1:0-2164 GCA_041636295.1 Oleiphilaceae bacterium | reverse complement strand
GTAAAGCATATAGGTGCCTGCACTGGCCGCTCGGGCTCCTTTAGGGTAGACATAAATCGCTACCGGCACACCTGAAGCCAGAATGGCTTGAATGATGTCACGCATCGACTTGTCTAACCCGCCAGGCGTGTTAAGACGAACCACAAATAGAGCAACGTCCTTATCATTGGCCTTGGCCAGCGACCTGATCAACCAGTCTGCAGAAGCAGGCCCGATTGCCTGTTGCAAATCAAGTTGCCAGATCGAGGCAATAGTCTCGTCAGAACTGTCGTTTGCGGGCGCGAAAGAAGGGTTTAACAAAAACAGAATAATCAGTAGCGCTTTCACACAGTTCATTTGAGAAGTCGAGAAAGAAGAGTGCTCCCTCATAAGTGCACCACTCGAACCTGTATATTATTTATACAGCTTAGTTCATGTATTCACATTTTGGCTGCACTAAATAGGTTAAATATTGTTCACTATAAAAATTCATCTGCTAAGCTAAAAACACGATGGTAAGCGCCATGCATTTCCGGTTTCGTTCAGTGAAATTATAAGTAAGGTCATCCAGCAATGGAGGATAGGCAGTGAAGCTAAGAACACCTAACGCCAGGTTATTGTCAATACCGGTATGAAAGCCCCCAGGTCAAAAATTCGGGATCGGTCAAAGCCTTTAACCGTTCGTGGCACCGTCATTTCTCCCGGCTTTGCTCAGGGGGTTATCCACCGTCAACCGGGGCTATTAGGCCCCATAGATGTGCCAAATAACGACACCCAGCATAATGTTGACGACGAGTTCGCTCGATTAGATCGGGCTACTGCCAAAATTTCCGATGACCTATCCGCTCTAGCTGCACGTGTTGAAAAAGAGATAGATTCGCGTTTAGCCGAGGTTTTCGATTCACATAAACAAATGTTAAATGACCAGGTATTAATTGACGAAATACGCAAAGAAATTGTCGATAACCTTGTAAACGCCAGCAGCGCAGTTAAAAGTGTATTCTTACGCTGGGAAACACGATTTTTATTAATGGAATCGCAGATCGCCAGGGATAAAGGGGATGACCTTCGTGATATTTCAGTACGTTTACGTAATGCCCTGGCTGGAATAACAGCTCACCCGTTAGAGAGCATCCCAGAAAATTGCGTGCTTGTTACGCAACGATTATTGCCTTCGGATACGGTTTTTTTAGGCACTCAGTCAACAGCAGCGGTATTGCTGGAATATGGTAGCCTAGGGTCTCATGCGGCACTCTTTACCCGCCAAATGGGCGTGCCTTGTATTTCAGGAATTCCAGATATACTAAGCACGTTTCCTGAAGGTGGAGTAGCGCTGGTAGATGCAGAGCAGGGTGTAGTGACGGTTAACCCTACACATAAAATGCGATCCGCTTTTCAAAAGATTGTACGAGATCATGCACGGTCACTTAAAGATGCACAAAGAAAAGCGCCTTTACCCGCAATAACTCAAGATGGTGTAGCGATACCTGTTAATGCCAATGTGGGATGTTACGAAGATACTCGCAAGGCCGTTCAAAATGGTGCCGATGGTATTGGTCTATATCGGTTGGAGCAGTTCTATGTTGGTCGTACGCAACCCCCTGGTTACGATGAACTCTTAACCGAACTACGCCATACTCTTTCGCCCGTTAAGGGGCAATCTGTAGGGATAAGACTATTGGATGTAGGAGCTGATAAACCTCTACCCTTTATTGGCTTTATGGCCGAAACAAACCCGGCCTTGGGACGTAGAGGGGTCCGTTTATTTCACGAATATCCTGAGCTGCTCAATACCCAACTAAAGGCAATTCTTAGCTTGCTTGATGATTTTGAAATACAGATTATCGTGCCGATGGTGACGCTTGCAGAGGATGTACTACTGGTTAAAAATGCACTAAAAAAACTATGTTCAGAAAATAATACTGCTCCACCACCATTAGGGGCTATGATTGAAACGCCTGCCGCCGCCCTGAATATTGACGAGATCCTGGAGGCTGTGCGTTATCTTGAAATCGGCTTGAACGATCTGACTCAGTATACGATGGCGTGGAGTCGGAATCTGCCGCATCGGTTCCGCCTGCCGCCAACTTCGCTGCCAAGCGCCGTGGCTGGCCTGATTGCGCGTGTTACAGAGGCAGCCAAGAGGAGGTCGGCGAAGTGCTCGTTGGCAGTCGACCTAAGACCG
>JBFKTM010000713.1:0-2166 GCA_041636295.1 Oleiphilaceae bacterium | reverse complement strand
CTGGATATACACGCACTGAGAAGACGTTTGGGCTGTTTATTCTTATCGTGCTACCGCTATTGTTGTTGGGGCGATTCTCGCATGCCGCGAACTTAACACCCGTAACAATGTGTGTTTTTGATATTATTGGTAATAATGGACCTGCCCACCAGGCATTGCGTATCTATAAAAACGAGGCGCTAAAGTGGGGGGCAGAGATATCCTTTAAATCCTATACAGATGAACGTATCGCCGCAGAAGAATTTAATAATGGCGTATGTGATTTGGTCAATTTACCAGGCATACGTGCCCGCAGTTACAACCAGTTTACCGGCTCGATTAATTCCATCGGTGCGATTCCGACTTATGAGCATTTAAAACTGATAATTAGTACGTTGCACTCGAAGAAAGCTAAAAAGCTAATGCGGGAAGGGGATTATGAAATACTGTCCATCACACCGACGGGAGCGTTGTTCGGTTTTGTGACCGATAAATCCATTGATTCGCCAAAAAAAATGGCGGGAAAGAAAATTACCGTCTTGGACAACGCCCCAGAGTCTCAGTTTTTGGTTTCTCAAACAGGTATGACACCAGTATCTTCTACCATCAATAACGCTATTCAAAAGTTTAATAGTGGCTCTGTGGATATCACGGGTGCCCCCGCCATAGCTTATGAACCCATGGAAATGTACAAAGGTCTCGAACCCAATGGCGGTGTGATCAGTTGGCCTTTTCTGCAAACGACAATGCAAATAGTTGGTCGATGGAAAAAACTACCAGAGGGTTTTGGTCAGCACTCACGGGAATTTGTGCAGGGAGATGTGGATAAATTTATAGCGCTGGCAAAGGTTTCTGAAGAAACCATTCCAAGTAAATATTGGATTCCGATAAAAGACGATGTGAAAAATCATTGGAATGAAACCTTCCGTCAAAACCGCATCGCGTTGAGAGATCAGGGTATATATCACGGCAAGGCGCTGTCTCTGTTCAGAAAGGTACGTTGCAAGTTGGAGCCAGGTTTGGCGGAATGCACAGCCGCTGATCGAGAATAATGTGACTGCACTCACTACTGCCGCGGATGAAAGCTTCAATAAAGGAGGCAGGTTAGCCTCCTTTTTTATCTTGTTATTGTTGCTATTCACTATAGTGTCGGGCACAGGCGAAAGCGTTCATTCCCAATTACTAAAGTTGGGGGCAACGCTGTGGGATGACTATATTATCCTGCGTACTGATATGCCTGCACCGAGTTGTGAGTATCAGTTCGACATTGAGTCGCGCCTCAACCAATTGGAGCAAGAGTCACTCTCGTCCGGGGATGACTTTGACTTGTTTGAAGAAACATTTGATCGCGCCGCGGCAAGACAATCGTTAGTCAGTCAGCAGCAACTTTGCACAGAAAAACACAAGGCTTACCTTAAAAATATTGAACAGGTTGATGGGTTTGTAATTGCCTATCGTGCAATTGAACATGGGTTTGCGGCTATCAGTCTGTTTGCCATTGATCATCAACATATCGTACTGGCGCTGATGCTGCTATTGTCTGCGGGTATTGCCACAGTGAAGCAACATCATATTGCTTTTCGCACGATTGAAACCACAAAAGATCACGTTGTCTCACTTATTTCTCAGGCCATTGGTAATGGGGCATTAAGCTATTCTGCCTGGCACTTTTATCAAGGCGCTTTAACTTCTGGCGTTTCACTAACGCACCCAGAATTGACCTTATCAATAGTGGTAGGTGCCGCCGTGCTTGCAGCCATTAATCTCTATCACTTGGTTAAGCCAAACAAAAAACTGGTAAGGGGAGGGAGTACGCTCAAATCGTTGCTGTCGATACCTATTTATACCTTCATGTTACTGGCAGCGACCCATCATTTCTTTATTACCGAAGGCCATTTTGCGGGTATCGCCATTTTCTTTACCCAGCTGTTTCAGCTAACCGGTCTGTACGTGCAAATTGCTTTGTATATCTGGGTTGGCATGCTTTTGAAACAGACGCATCTAGGTGAGCGAGTATTTGCCATTTTTAAACCCTGGCATCTGCCACCGGAAATACTGGCGGTTGTTGCCATCGCTTTGATGGCAGTACCCACAGCTTATACAGGCGCTTCTGGCATCATCATTATTGCTCTTGGGGCGGTAGTGTATTCGGAATTGAGGCGGGTAGGTACCCGGCGACAACTCGCT
>JBFKTM010000712.1:0-2173 GCA_041636295.1 Oleiphilaceae bacterium | reverse complement strand
GTAAGAATCTGGATAGGTGTTGTTTTATAGTCGCTATTGGCTCGTATCTGTTGTACAAGCCTGATGTAGAATTGTGTACCGCCCTGTTTGGGGGAGTTCATTAAAAGTATATGGTTGATCATGTTCCATCTCCATTTTCCAGTTCGGATTCTCTCTCGGCGGTAAAAGCGGTAATCGATATAGTCACTTATTATTAGTGTGACGATGGTGATTCCCGTTACGTACATTAAAACGACCGTTGCAATTTGTCCTGCCGGAGTGCTCGCCGATATATCTCCATAGCCAACAGTGGTCAACGTCGTTAGTGTTAACCAGAGTGATTGCTGAAAAGTCATCTCTTCAAGCAACATCATGGCGCTAATGTGCAAAAGTAACAGCACAAGTAAAATATAAAACAGGCGTTGAATGCGTTGCTTCAATTGCCAGTCGGTTTGGTATATCGCTCGGCGCTGAGGCCGTTGCGTCTTCTCTCTGTATGGAGTCATTATTTACGATTCATATCAATCTTAAATGTCTATGGTAGTGCTAATCTTAGGATATTATGCATTGCATAATACAGCGATTTTTACGCTATGTTATTGAATAATTGAGGGGGTTTAGGTGATAGAACAACTCGCACAGCTGATTCCACAGCTGGATCCTGATTTTCATGAGCCCTTGGTTCAGCGTTTACAGTGTCTAAAAGAGCAGGTTGCTTTAATGCCTGACTCTGTGGGGGGTAGCTGGGACTCTCCAGTATTAAGAGACATTGTTTCAATCTGGAGTTTGAGTGATTTCGTAGCCGATTCAACCTCCCGGAATCCTAAACTTCTCTGTGATCTAATTGAAAGTGGTGATCTGGACTTAAGTTATGATGACCACTCTGTTGTTAGCAAACTATCGAAAATCATGGCTACGGTAGAGAACGAAGATGCGCTTGCTTGTTGTTTGAGAGAGTTCAGGCGTCGAGAGATGTGCCGTATTGTTTGGCGTGACCTGTTAAAAAAATGCCCGATGCAGGAAACGACACGTGATATGAGCCGTCTGGCAAGCGCTTGTATTGACCAGGCCCTTGACTGGCTCTACCAAGACTGTTGTGAAAAATGGGGTACACCTTATGGTAAAGAGTCTGGTCTCAAGCAACATATGGTGGTGTTGGGAATGGGTAAGTTTGGTGCCTACGAACTCAATGTCTCATCAGATATTGATTTGATATTTGCTTACCCCGAAAACGGAGAAACTAAAGGTAGTGGACGTACACTCGAAAATCAGACGTTTTTTATCCGATTGGGACAGCGCTTGGTTACTGCGCTAGATAAGCATACGGCTGATGGATTTGTTTTTCGAACGGATATGAGGTTAAGACCCTATGGCCAAAGTGGGTCGTTAGCATTGAGTTTTTCAGCCATGGAGGAATATTACCAGGATCAGGGCCGCGAATGGGAACGTTATGCCATGATTAAGGCTCGAGTGGTTGCTGGCGATCAGCAACAGGGCGCTGTGCTAATGAGCCATTTGAAGCCGTTTGTCTATAGACGTTACATTGACTTTTCAGCCTTTCAGTCGCTCAGGGATATGAAGGATATGATCAGTCGCGAAGTTCGTCGGAAGGGAATGGAAAGTAATATCAAACTTGGCTCTGGTGGGATCAGGGAAGTTGAATTTATTGTTCAGGCGTTCCAATTAATTCGCGGGGGGCGAGATAAACGTCTGCAAACACCAGAACTAATGTCGGTGTTGCGGGTTTTGGAAGAGAGTGCACTGCTACCACAGAGTGCAGTCAGTGAACTTAGAGAATCCTATATTTTTCTTCGTAACCTAGAGCATGCGATTCAGGGGTTAAAAGACCAGCAGACACAGATGTTGCCTGAAGATGAGTTCTCTCGTAAACGAGTTGCTCTGGCTATGAAATTTAATAGTTGGCAAACGATGAATGAGGCCTTGGAGCGACATCGAAGAAATGTAAGCTTTCATTTCTCAAATATTATTGCGGAAGAAGAAAAAGATAAAAAGTCTGACTCAGTTAGTAGTAGCGCCTGGCTGGAGCTATGGCTCGGTGAATTAACAGACGCTGAGGCAGTTAAGCGTTTGAGCCTTGAAGGGTTTGAGGCGCCAGAAGAAAGCTATCGTTTACTTTGTAATTTACGAACACAAAAAAGTGTTCAGGTGATGCAATCACAAGTCAGAGAGCGGC
>JBFKTM010000711.1:0-2184 GCA_041636295.1 Oleiphilaceae bacterium | reverse complement strand
ACCCCCTACAAGCCTCCACAGCATCCTTACTAAGGTTAGTAGAGTCCGTTCTCATATAAGTGATATAACCCGCCTCGTAGAGCCTCTGAGCCAGCATCATGGTTTTTTTAACACTAAAACCAAGACGTGTACTGGCAGCCTGCTGTAAAGTCGAAGTAATAAATGGAGGGTTTGGCTTTGAACTGGTTGGGCGATCTTCCCTTTTGCTTACGACATAATCAGCACTTTTTAATAACGCTCCATGTTCCAACGTTTCATTTTCGCTGACAGGTCTAAAGTTTTCGTCTTTATACTTTGTTACCTGAAATCGGGTGGAGCTATCATTTTTCGAAATAAGGTCGGCATAAACCTCCCAAAACTCCTCGGGATTGAAAGCCCTTATCTCTTGCTCGCGCTCGACTATTAGCCTTACCGCAACAGACTGCACTCTACCCGCAGATAACCCTCGAGCCACCTTACTCCAAAGCAAAGGTGAAACCATAAATCCAACAACACGATCAAGAAAGCGTCGAGCCTGTTGCGCATTTACACGAGAAACATCTAGCTCGCCAGGGTGTTCGAACGCCCCCTTGATCGCTTTTTTGGTAATCTCATTAAATACGACCCGACGGTAGCGAGACTCATCTCCACCAATCGCCTGCATTAAATGCCATGCAATGGCCTCCCCCTCTCTATCCAAATCCGTTGCGAGAAAGATAGTATCCGCCGTTTTTGCTAATCGCTGAAGCTCGCTAACCACCTTCTCTTTTCCTGGCAGTATCTGATACTTAGCAGCCCAGTCATTTTCAGGATCAACTCCCATTCGAGCAATAAGCTGCTCCTTTGACTTCCGCTTTTTGTACTCAACCTTTTCTTCAGGACTCATCTTTCTGGTCTTAGCCGCCGCCTTTGCTCTTTCCGCAGGCGTGACCGTGCTGGCAGAACCACTGGTTGGCAGATCCCGAATATGACCAACGCTGGATTTGACAACAAACTCTGAGCCGAGATATTTATTAATCGTCTTTGCTTTTGCAGGAGACTCTACAATGACCAGTGATTTTCCCATAAAATTCCGTTAACTTTTTTCCGCAACTGATTGAAACGTTGGGCTAACTTAAATTAATTTGGCGACATATATATGTTGTTGTAGCCAAAGGGTCAAGTTATTACCAGATTTTTTTAAATTATTACCACACCCATTTAAGCGATCGCACTCATACAAGCTACAATATTAACGACTTAAAAATGCGTGTATTATTAGCCTATTTCTACAATTAACTTCTGGGCACTAATGAGTAAATACAACCATTTGCCCTCAAAACAATAACAATTCCAGACCTAAAGCGTAGCATCAATTACTATCACCCGATTGTTTTACTATTTAAATTTGCGGTATTAAATATCTAATGACAACTGTAATAATATTCAGCATTCTTGGCGCAGTATTGCTTGTTTCAATCATTTTCAGCTCCATAGCCTACTCAAGACAACAAGCACTCACCCTTAAAAAAAGCCAGGTACTGCAACTAACAAGGCGCATACAAGACCTTCAAGAAGCTCTAAACACACTCTTACACATTGACAACAAATACGAACTAATAATCATTATCCAAAGCCAGATACTCGCGCTTCTTGAAAAAAAATCATTGCTTGAGCCTGACAACATGGCAACAAAAAGCCTGCTGGAACAGCAACAACTACTCAATGGCAGCTACCGAAAAGAACAGCGCAATAATGACATTAGCAGGAAGATGCCGAATGACGAAGCAATCAATCTCGCACACTTCCAACTTTTGCAGATCACCAAATTACTTCAGAAATACAGATCCAAAAATAAAATTTCTTCCGCAAAATATAGTGAACTAACAAATCATATTCAAAAACTACGCCTGGACATCGAGGTAGAAAGCCATATTGAACAAGCCAATACCTATCAGAAAAACAAAGACATCATAATGACTCAGTCCCACTTAAAACAGGCTAGAGAATCCCTGCGAGGCTCCCCACTAGAGTTCCCTGAAAAGGCGCAACTAATTAGAGAACTCACTGACCGCATCAAAAACGTCCACAAAACCAGTGCAATACAGATCACCGACAGCAACGATGTAGAAAGTACAAACTCAGAACCATTAGACAAAGAAAACTTCAAGAAACGGTTTTAATCTTCGCCCGCAAAAAAAAGGCCGAACAAGTTCGGCCTTTTTT
>JBFKTM010000710.1:0-2188 GCA_041636295.1 Oleiphilaceae bacterium | reverse complement strand
CGCTAACCAGTACTTTGACCCGGTCATTATGGCCCCGGTGAGAATATTCGAAGTGGTGGTAAAACGGAGTTTGTTCGAGTCTACGAGAGCTTGCTAAAGTGGGTGTGAATCAGGTCATTCAGTATTAGCTGAACGACCTGATGACTCTTTACTAGCCTTAACGTTTAGTACTTAGCGGCTGCGTCGGCCATGAAGGCTGCATCATCGCGAACTTTTGCGATCTCTGCCCAGATCTTGTCACGCTCTTCGGCAGACAGCTTCGATGCTTTGGAGATGGGCAGGTAATAAGATTTCGATTTGAGCGGCTGCGCACTGATTTTAAGCTTGCCTTTAAACTCCGCTTTTTCACTTAATACGTTCACCACTTCAGGAATGGTTACAACCGCACCGTCACCACCTCGAAGCAGTTTTTTGATATTGTTTTCATCACCAGAGGCTTTGTCGTCAACGTTAACGCCCTGCTTTTTCAGGTCATCCGCAATGGAATAGCCACGCGGTGCTCTAACGGGCTCTGGAATGCTTTTTACATCGCCACTAAACTCGTAGCTGTTGTCTGCTGAGGTGACAACAACATACTCCACCTGCATAACACGCTGTGTTGATTTCTTAGCGGTTGCCGCGTCACCAGGGTAGTGCATAAACGCAGCACGCTCCTCTTTAAATGAAGCCGTTGCAACACCGTCAACACCCCCTTGCTCGGCCTCTACCAGACAACGCTTCCAAGGGAGTGGCTTGAACTCTACTTCGTACCCTAGATTATCCAGTGCTTTAGCAATAATATCGATATGAATGCCTGCCGATTGACCATCCTTGACCAGGGTAAACGGATACCAGAAATTATTATCCGAACATATTGAAATTTTTCCAGCAGCACTAACGCTGGCAGATAGGATGATGCTGAGTATTAGGGTAAACATTCGTTGCATTGCTAAGTACCTCAAGTAAAAACACTTTTTAAATTTTTTATGTGCAGTCGTTCAGACTTATGAAAAAGACTAGTTCAAGGTTCGCAATTTGGGAAGAATGAGAGTGTTGTCATTTAGTAAACCGCTCAGGCTGCACTCTTACGGCAAAGTTCCAACCATCGCTCAATTCCCTCACTTCGATATTTATCTTTATGAAGAATAAAGTAAAAACGGCGCTGAAAGTTACGGTGGGGGGCTTCCAACCGAATCAAATTACCCCGCTTAAAAGCATCTTCCAAGGTAATGCTAGACAGGCAGCCAATCCCCAACCCTGCTTCAACCGCCCGTTTAATCGCTTCGGTATGTTGTAACTCCAGCGAGATCGTTAATTCGGGGAGCAGACCATGCATCGCCCAGTCAAAGGCCTGTCGTGTCCCTGAACCCGACTCGCGCATAATCCAGTTGGCCGCTACCAAGTCTGTATCACTGATGGTTTTTTTGCCGGCAAGCGGGTGTGAGGGTGCACAAAATACGCAAAGCTCATCATCACGCCAAGGGATAACTTCGAGTTCCGGCCGGTGCAGTTCGCCCTCAACCAAGCCAACATCCAACTCAAAATTGGACACTCTATTGGCAATCGTTGTGGTGTTGGCCACTTGCAGCGAAATGTCGGCAGTCGGATGCTCTTTCATAAACTGCGCCATGATGTTAACCGCGAGATAGTTGCCGATAGATAAGGTTGCGCCTACTTTGAGGGCACCAATGTCTTTATGTTGCCTAAAGGCATTCTCAAGATCTTGTGCGCGTTCAATCAGCGCCTCTGCACGAGGACGCAGCAATCGCCCTAGCTCATTGAGCTGCAACCGCTTGCCGACGCGATCAAACAGCTGAATGTCGAACTGCTTTTCCAGCCCTTTTAATGCTTCACTGGCAGCCGACTGAGACAGCGAGATACTCTCTGCCGCCTGGGTGATGTTTTCGTAGTGTGCCGTGGCCAAAAATACATCAAGTTGCCGCAGGGCGTACCGCATAGATGATCCCTTATAGTTATCAGCTGGTTCGTGTCCTGAAACAGCTAATATTTAGCGTAGGTCGATGAGATGGTCTCCTCTTCTCCTATATCGGCATTTCAGGATGCGAACCAGTTATGGCATTGCCAATTTTTAATCGGAAATATCGATTAAAATAATATAAAAAACCTGTTTCACAGATAGATTAGCCTGGGCGTATAGTATCCGCAACTTAGTAATGCTGTTTATGTCTAACAGGCGAAACGATCAAAT
>JBFKTM010000709.1:0-2202 GCA_041636295.1 Oleiphilaceae bacterium | reverse complement strand
TGGTAATTGGGTTCAGCAAATTCAACGTCATCCTGCTGACGCAACCAGGCGATAGCCTCCAAGGTGGCTTGCTTGCGCTGAGTTTCTTCATCTTCAGCTGTCACTTGCACGCCTTGAGCGAATTGCGCGGGTGTTTTTTGTCGATGGGTGTTGGCCAGACTAGAGATGTCTAACAACAACCCAGATTGACCGGTGCCTTTAAGCACATTACCACCCGAAGCCTGAAATGTTGGCGAATTCGAATATGCCGTATAAGCACCATTAGCCTGGAATGTGACACCTGAAGCGGTTTCGTTAGTGTTTTTAAATTTGATTAACACTTGATCAGCGGCAAAGGGATAGTCGGTATGCAACAACGATTGCCGATAATCACTTTCCACCACTTTGGCTTGTTGCTCATTGCCAGAAATCATGCCCTGTCCGATGATTAGTTGGTACAATGCCGCTGTACCGCGGGCATGCACCTGAATGTAATATTTACCATCTGCAGGTACGGTCATGCTTTTTACTGCACTGCCGGAAGTTTCTGTAAATGTTTCTTCTCCGTTTTCATCTAATAAACACAAAGATTGCCTCGAGTTATCGTTACTATCGACGGAATATAAAGAAATAACCTGACCGGCCTTCAAGTCGACTTCGAAAAAATCATCCGTATCTTGTTTGTAGGGCCATCGATCAAACAATGTCGAATGCGGATGATTACCCGCCGAAATGCTCACATAACCCGCCAATGACACCGGGTTGATAATGGGCTGAGCCGATTCCACACTGTTATTTTCCTTAAACGTTGTGCTCTCCGTAAAAGGGTCAGACGTGTCACTATCTACCATGACGCCGCCAGGAATAGCAATGGTGCCTTCCAGGCTAAAGCTCACTTTGGCCTCGCGCTCACCCTCGATAGTGTTGTTTGATGAGACGATAACCTGTGGCGCCACTAAATATTGGGGTACATAGGTGGATGCCCACTGGTTGGCACTGGATGACTGCGGGCTACATTCGCTGACCGGATCAGGCTCTGGATCAGGATCGGGGTCTGGTTCAGGGTCAGTATCTGGCTCGGGATCTATGTCAGGATCTGGATTTGTGCCTGGATCAGGGTCTGTATCAGTATCTGTGCAGGTACCGGGCTCTGCACAAGGGTCTGGATCTGGGTCGATTCCGTTATCGTTATTGGTCTCTGTATCGCCACAAGCGACCAGCAACGAAAGTAGAAACATCATTAAGAGGGACTTTTTCCCCATCATTATCATCCTGCGCTTAATAAAATGCTGGCTCTTCTTTAGTAAGCGACAAAACACCCGCAACTCCCTCACCGAAGAGACACCTATCAACTATACTACCAAGTCTAGACCAAATTACTGTGAATATTCGTTAAGTACCAATATTGGCTAATGTGGAGCAGCGCATGAGTTACGACTTAAAGTCATTGCATGTCCCGAAGGTGTGGGGGCGAGCCCTAAGAACCTTGGTGTCTTTGCTGGAAGGCAACTACACCAATGCCATGCTAAAAAAACAGTTGCTTAAAGAAGCGGGTATTTTTCATCTTAGAAATTATGAGGTGTCTGAATCGCCCTTTCCCATGCCGAAACATGAGGTACCAGACAATAAACCGGAAAAACTCATTCAAGAGGCAGAAGCTGCATTTTTGAAACATCAGCCAGATTTCAGCCATAGTGATTTCACTTTCCATTCGTTTCGCGATTATTCCTCGGCCTATTTAGCAGGTACCGTTACTCCTACACAAATTGCGGAAAAAACCATTCAGGCACTAGATGCCCAGGAATCAAAACTCAATGCGGTCATTAACTTCAACGAACAGTACATTAGGCTGCAGGCAGAGGAATCGACCAGACGTATTTCTGAAGGCGACCCTCGCAGTGTTCTGGAGGGAGTGCCTGTTGTTATTAAGGATGAGCTGGATGCAATCCCCTATACCACTAGTGTCGGCACCCAGGTATATGGCACCGACGGTTCTGCTAAAGAAGATGCCACCGTTGTTGAGCGATTGAAGAATGCCGGTGCAGTTATTATTGGCAAGGCCAATATGCACGAGATGGGGATAGGCGTGACCGGCGCTAACCCTCACTTCGGCGTATGCCGAAACCCTTACGATACGCTGTTTCATTCCGGTGGTTCATCCAGCGGTTCCGGCTCTGCTGTGGCTGCAGGGCTCTGCCCTATCGCTGTTGCCGCTGACGGTGG
>JBFKTM010000708.1:0-2205 GCA_041636295.1 Oleiphilaceae bacterium | reverse complement strand
GGCTGATGACTTGGGCAACTCTTTGCTGCAAGAGCATGATCCTTCGCAAGCTATCCCCCCATTATACGGTGCGCTGGTTAAAAACGAGCAAGATGTTCACCTATTGCAGCGTTTAGCATTTATGAGTCGTCGCAAAGGTTAAACTTTGTCGGGAGACATATCATGTTGATAGAGTTTTTTCTTGAGGTTCGAAAAGCCAAGGTTCCAGCAACGCTGCGTGAGTTTTTGGATTTGTTGGAGGCGCTTAAAGAGCGCATTGCTTTTGCGAACATTGATGACTTCTATTTTCTGAGTCGGCTCTGTCTAGTGAAAGATGAGCGTCACTTTGATAAATTTGATCGTGCCTTTGATAGTTATTTCAAAGGAATTGAACACTTAGATGACCTGTTAGCTCAAGCGATTCCCGATGAGTGGTTACGTGCAGAGTTTGAAAGACAGTTATCTGAAGAAGAGAAAGCTCAGATAGATAGCATGGGAGGGCTTGAAGAGCTAATCGAGGCATTTAAGAAAAGACTAGAAGAACAGAAGAAAAAGCATCAGGGTGGGAATAGAATGATTGGTACTGGCGGGACATCGCCTTTTGGTGCCAATGGATACAACCCTGAGGGGTTCCGCATCGGTCAGAAAAACTCTCGACAGGGTAGAGCGGTCAAGGTATGGGAGAAACGAGGCTATAAAGACCTTGATGACAGCATATCTATCGGAATAAGAAACATAAAAATGGCGCTTCGACGATTGCGTAAATTTGCTCGACAGGGAGCCGTTGAAGAACTTGATTTGGACGATACTATTCGTTCTACTGCTCGTAATGCTGGATACTTGGATATCAAGATGGTGCCGGAACGGCACAATACGGTTAAGGTGTTGTTGTTTCTTGATGTCGGAGGATCAATGGACCCTCACGTGAGAGTTTGTGAGGAGCTGTTTTCTGCCTGCAGTAGTGAGTTTAAGCATCTGGAATACTTCTATTTCCATAACTTTATCTATGAGAGTGTATGGAAAAACAATGTTCGGCGAATGAACGAAACGACGCATACCTGGGATCTTATCCATAAGTACACCTCTGATTACAAAGTGATTTTCGTTGGTGATGCCTCCATGGCGCCCTATGAAATAACACAACCTGGTGGCAGTATTGAGCACTGGAATGAAGAGGCAGGGGCAGTATGGATGCAACGTATTACAGAGCACTTTGATAAGGTGGTTTGGTTGAATCCAATGCCTGAGTCATATTGGGGGAGTGGTGGTTCTCTTGGTGTAACCAAGCAGTTACTCTCAGACAGGATGTACCCTTTAACAATAGAAGGGCTTGAACAAGGGATGAAAGAACTGACGAAATAAGCGCTGCCTGAGTTGTGTTTGCTATTAAGGCGTTTAGGTAAAAAAAAGCCGATGAGGTTGAGACTCATCGGCGAAACTCGGCATATTTTTGAATCACTTAGGTATATACAGGATGTTTGCCAACTTTACCCTTACTCCATGTAAATCAATACGGTATGTGAAGTGCGTCACACTTGTGGCGGTTAAAAAACAACCTATCTGTAAATTAATCTGACAATCTAATTGTCTGAATTCCTCTGCATTCTCTCTTAATTGTCTAATTGATCACTAAACAAAACCTTTTTAGGCGGGAAATTACAAATTGGTGAATTGGGTAGCGTAAATTAATAATCTATTGATGATAATATCTGTAACAGTTTGTAAGAAATTATAAGAGAAAGAGTGCATGGTACGGCTTCTAGCAATTGTTCGAAAACACATTACCCTTCTGTCTGCCCTGTTATTGATGATTTACTGCTCTGTAGCCTTCAGCGGGGAACAATCCCTACAGGCCTCTGCGCAAAAGCTAAAATCTGAGGTGATAGAACTCAACAGAGAACTCTTCAAATTAGAAGAAGAGCTGCTTTACCCGGCTGATACGCAAATTGCGTTATTCCTGTCTTTACAAACCAAAAACAGATTTCTGCTGGATTCCGTTGAAATTAAAATAGATGGTCAAATCGCAACCACCTACCTTTATACCGACTCTGAAATTAAGGCATTGGAGAAAGGGGGGATACAACGTCTATATTTGGGAAATATCTCCTCTGGGCCCCACAAAGTGACCGCTGTATTTAACGGCCAAGGGCTTAATGATCACTACTTCCGCCGAGAAAAAACATTTAACTTTGAAAAATCCAATCGCTCCAAATTTATAGAGATGGC
>JBFKTM010000707.1:0-2207 GCA_041636295.1 Oleiphilaceae bacterium | reverse complement strand
CATGGCGCGAAATGCACCCATTTACGGAGAGGTTGCCGGTTTTGGTACCAGCTCGGATGGCCACGACATTATTCGCCCAGACCCACAGGGTAATGGTTGTTACAGGTGTATGGATGAGGCTATTCGAAATGCCGACTGTAGTCCTGAATTGGTGGACTATGTCAATGCTCATGGAACTTCAACTCCCGCCGGTGATCTCGCAGAAGCCAATGCCATTAGAAAAATGTTCGGTACGCACCCCGTTAGGTTGTCTTCAACAAAATCATTGACGGGTCATGGTATTGCGGCGTCCGGGGCTCAGGAGCTTATTTACTGCTTGTTAATGATGAAAGACGGTTTTGTTGCGGCTTCTGTGAATATAGAGAATCGAGATAGTGCTTTTGATGATCTGAATATTGTCACGGAAAACCAGGCATGCCAACTAAATACGATAATGACTAACTCATTCGGGTTTGGGGGAACCAATGCCTCCTTGGTTGTTTCAAGGGTCAACGGCTGAGGTCAGCTTTAGGGTCGGAAAAATTAAGATATTAACAAAGACTGATGTAGGACGAGTAGCAATGAACAAAGAAGATGTAACAAACACGGTAATGGAACTAATCAATAGTAGTTTGGTGGAGCCTGTTTCAATCAAACCGGGGGATCGTTTAGTTGAAGACTTGCAATTGGACTCGATTGGATTTGTAGAGCTAGGTACAGGTCTAGAACAGAAGTATTTGGTTGATATTTCGGATGAGGATCTTCAGAAATGTAAGACGGTAGAGCAGGTGGTGAATGCCGTTCTTACTAGCCCTACCTACGAAACTGCGTAATCAATTGTCCGCATATAGATTCGTCACCAAAGAAGAATACCAACATGAATATTAAAGAGAGCATTGATACGAGTGATGTGAAAGGGCATGGCCATGACCTCGACCTGTCAGACCGGGTACCGAAGGGCAACAGTCATAACCCTATTGCATTACAAAAAAGAGTTTCTTGGTTTAACGAAAGATTTGATTTCGAGCTGGATGCGTTGTGTGCACACAACATTGATCCTCGCCGATTGCGAGGGGTCGTTGAGAATTTTATTGGTGCGGTTCAAATTCCAGTCGGTCTCGTTGGCCCGTTACAGATAAATGGAGATTGTGCGCAAGGTGTCTTTATGGCTCCGTTTGCCACAGTAGAAGGTGTTATCACACTTTCTGCTTCGCGAGGTGCTCGCGTCATTAATGATTCTGGCGGTATCCGCGTTAAAGTCTTTCAGCGTCAAATGACACGCGCGCCGTATTTTCAATTTCAAAATCTGGATGAGTGTGAAACCTTTATTCAATGGGTAAGGCAAAATTATGAAACGATAGAGGCGGAGTGTAATAAGCTATCTCGTCATGGAAGGCTTGATGCTATAGAGGATTACATTATAGGCAACGCCGTACATTTAAAGTTTTGTTTCAATACAGGGGATGCGGCCGGGCAAAACATGGTCACTATAATGACCGATAACGCCACCCTATGGATTCGTGATCAGTTAGAAAAACAAACAGGCCTGAAAATTCGTTTCTATGCGGTCGAGGGAAATCTCGCAGGCGACAAGAAATTCAACCATATGAATCTCAATTCCGGCACCTCTTCTCGAGGCGCGCGAGTATACACCGAAGTATTTCTAAAAAAGGAAGCCATCGAAACACACTTCGACTGCACCATAGAGCAGTTTATGACTGAAGCTAAACACGGCGAAGCAGCCAATGCGCTTGCTGGAACTCCTGGCGGCTTGTCGGTTAACTCAGTTAACGTGATTGCAGCGATTTATGCGGCCACAGGGCAGGACTTAGGTTGCGTTGTAGAGTCCGGGTCTCAGCATGTCTTCTACGAAGCAACGCCTGAAGGCATCTATTGGTCCTCGACTTTCTCAAGCATTATAACGGGCACAAAATCAAATGCTCAAAAGTTACCGACCCAAAATGAATGCCTCTCTTTGCTAGGTTGTACCGGAGATAACGGCGCTGAAAAATTGGCGGAGATCATCGCTGCTTTCAGTGTTGCGTTGGACATATCTACCTTAGCATCTGTTGCTAATGACACCTTTAGTAAAGCTCATAGGATATGTGGAAGAGGTTAGTTGGAAAAAGTAATTAGCCGACGTTAAGTGACTACTTTATGGAGATAATCGACATCGATATTCAACTATATGAATCGGAAGTGGAAATTGCTAATAATTGTCGAAATTG
>JBFKTM010000706.1:0-2216 GCA_041636295.1 Oleiphilaceae bacterium | reverse complement strand
GCGATCATAGAGTTCTTGCATACGGCGACACTGCTTCATGATGATGTAGTCGACACCTCAGATCTTCGACGCGGCAAAGCCACAGCCAACGCACGATGGGGCAACGCGCCCAGCGTATTGGTGGGTGATTTTTTATATTCTAGAGCCTTTCAGATGATGGTTCAGATAAACAGCATGCCGATTATGAACATCCTGTCTGACGCGACCAACGTCATCGCTGAAGGCGAAGTTTTTCAGTTGATGAACTGTAAAAACCCTGATGTAACTGAAGAAAATTATATGGAGGTTATCAAAAACAAAACCGCCATGCTTTTTCAGGCAGCTTCACACAGCGGCTCTGTTTTGGCCAGTGCCACCCCGGAGCAAGAGGCATCGCTTCGAAATTACGGCCTTCATTTAGGGCTTGCATTCCAACTGATTGATGATGTGCTTGACTACTCTGGCACAGCCGAGGATATGGGAAAGAATGTGGGTGACGATCTTGCCGAAGGCAAACCCACGTTACCGCTAATTTATGCCATGAAACATGGTTCTGAAGATCAGGCAAGGTTAATCCGAAATGCGATCCGTAAAGGCGGCCTGGAAGATCTGTCACTTATAAAAGAAGCAGTTGTCACCAGCGGCGCGCTATCCTACACGATACAGCGCGCAAATGAAGAAGCAGACCATGCCAAGGCCTGTCTCAACATACTCCCTGAGAGCATTTACAAAGAGGCACTTGCTGCACTTGCCGCACTAGCCGTTGATCGTAATCACTAACAGCAAACACAGCAGACTCCCTACCCCGCACTCAATCTCATAGAGATGCTCTATAGTGGGGCCTCATATAATCAATATCAGGCCCCTTGGGTACCATGCCGGTTGGATTGATCGTTCGATGACTGAAATAGTAATGTCGCTTGATATGATCAAAATTAACCGTTGCTGCAACCCTCTCCGTCTGAAAGAGATCCCTCACATAGGCTGATAACGCAGGATAATCCTCCAACCGTCGTTTATTGGTTTTAAAGTGGCCGTAATATACCGCATCAAACCGGATCAGTGTTGTAAATAAGCGCCAATCAGCCTCTGTCAATTGCTCCCCCATCAGATACCGTCGTGTAGCAAGTCGTCCCTCCAGCTCATCTAACATTGAAAACAGCGTATCATAGGCCTCCTCATAGGCAGACTGTGTCGTGGCGAACCCGGCTCGATAGACGCCATTATTGATCGCGTCATAGATACGCTGATTAAGCGCATCAATATCACCTTGAAGCGACTCAGGGTAATAATCATCTAGATTACCTGTAATGTGGTTAAATGCCGAATTGAACATTCGAATAATCTCAGAAGACTCATTGCTCACAATGCACCCCCGCTGTTTATCCCACAATACGGGCACTGTTACTCGCCCGGTATAATTAGGCGAGCAGAAGGTATAGAGTTGATGAAGATAGTCGAAACTGTTCACGTGATCCCTGGTCGCCCCCGGATAGACACCACCCCCGGAAAAACGCCACCCGCTCTCTAGCATGTCTGGATCTACCACCGAAACTGAAATAATGGACTCCAACCCTTTAAGGGCTCTGAAAATCAGCGTTCGATGCGCCCAGGGGCATGCCAGGGAGACATAAAGATGATAACGCCCCGCTTCTGCCAAAAAACCACCCTCACCAGACGCTCCCGCCTCACCGGTAGCCGTAATCCAGTGTCGAAAACGCGACTTATCCCTAACAAACACGCCCTTGGACTCCACTGTGTCATACCATTGGTCATGCCAGACCCCATCCATCAACAACCCCATACTCCCCTCCAACATATCCGCTAATCAATATACCAGAAGCACTTTACCTCACTATATCAAACTAAAATATCGTAAAATTTAGTCACTTTTATTCGATTTTTTGATTATTTTTAAAAAACCGCAACCGCTTCAATTAGCCATCAAGAATTATTCCCTTGTATAATGCAACAAAACCATCTGGCAGCTCGGAATGGACAAAGCGCACCGAGTCACCACAGCCAGCATTTTTAAACCAAGAGCGTTGATTTTATGCAGCAACTATCGGACCTGGACGCATCGTTCCTCTATTTGGAAACCGAAAATTCCCCCATGCTAATCGGGGGGCTCTATATTTTTGATAGCGCCCAGCGTGAATCCCCCATGAACTTTGGGGAATTTTATGCCTTTATTGAATCACGACTGCATGTAGCGCCTTTCTTTCGGCAGCGGCTCG
>JBFKTM010000705.1:0-2217 GCA_041636295.1 Oleiphilaceae bacterium | reverse complement strand
GGCGAGATAAGTAGGCGTAGGCGAGTTCCAGATCGATGCGATCCCGCTCCATAGCGGCTCCGTCCAAATCAAAATTATTGTATTTAATTTTGGGAATGAACGAGTGCCCCTGTCCAAGATCATATTTGTAACTGACATCCAGCGTGAACTGATCGCCTTCTCGACTCAACCTGGCCACATCTGCAGCAGACAAATTTAAGAACTCGCCGCTCTTTTCATTATCAATTTCAATGCTGCGATGACTGATATTAACTTCCAGCCCGGTTCCCATCACCGCAGCCCACCCAATACGGCCACCGGCAGACTCTCTTTCTGTTTCGATGCGATCCTGACCGATCACATAGGGGTCAGCCCATACATTGGTAGGAATGGCCGAAAATAAGACCGCAGCGGATAAAATGCCATTGTCGGATAATTCCTGCCGAATGCCGCCCTGAAAAGCCAAGTCATAGCGCACCAAATCTTCCAGCGAGTTACCCAGAAACAGCTGGGTACGGGTATCGGCAAACGTGTAATTCAACTCTCCCGTAAAAAAGCCACTGGTGCTGCTCTCCGTATCCGGTGAATCGGTTAATGAGTCGATACGTTCATTGCCAATATCCCCCAAGTCAGTTCCAGATATCATGTTGCTGGAAAACCGGGTGTGTGATGCCCCCAGGGTGATGAAACCACCCAACCCACTCTCTGCGGGTATTTTATCAACAGCAACGGCACTGCCCGCAACGACCATGGCGATTGATGAGAGTAAAGAGGCCCGGCTCCAATATTCCAGTTTCATACGCATCCTTATATAAACGATTACAAATATTCTAAAAAATGAACGTAACAGACAATAGTTAATAGGTTACCATTAATCTTCGCCCTTTTTGAAACGTAAAAACTCAATGGCAAAACTTCTCAAATCTCTATTCGCTGTTTTTTTCATAGCCTTCGTTGCTGTCGTGACCTGGGGCAATCTCTCGCTACCTCAGAAGCACTGGATTATGGATAAAGTTGGGCTCGATTTTGACCGAGTGAAACCCGCTCAAACGGAAACTGAAAGGCCCCATAGTCCTCTCAGTGAAGTCAAAGAGGTAATCAGCAACTTGATGAGTAGTGATACTAACCAAGCACTACAAAACCTCTCTCGCACCTTCGAACAACACGCATTACCCAACCTCTGTGTAAAAACAACAACACGTTCGATCAATGATGTCGACAAAACCAGCATCTTCCGCTGGACTGACGAAAACGGTCAGGTACATTTTTCGGATAGCCGGCCAAAGCAACAAACCAGCCAGGATATGACGACCCACTACGCCTCAGCCAAACAATATTTTCGGATGAAGCTGGAAAGCCCGGAACAGGGAGTGCCAACGTTGCTAGGAGAACAGCTGCAGCGAGACGTAAATGCTATTTATAGTTTCCTGTCAGACCGCCTGTCACCAAGTTACCTGCGTCAGGTGGATCTGAATCTCAAAGTGTTCAATACTGCATCAGGGTTTGAGGATTATCGAAAAATCCATGCCCCCTCACTTAACTCGGTCGCTGGCTTCTATACCTCGCGCAATAACGAAGCCGTCGTGATGCAGCAGCGCCACGATCAGCAAACCCGCGCTATCGCGCGACACGAAGCGACCCATGTGATTAATGCCGGATTATTTGGCCGCTCCCCTATCTGGTTTAACGAAGGTATTGCGGAGTACTTTGAAAGCTACAGCTATGCAGAATTAAAAAATCGAATCACCCCCGCTAAGCGCTACCACCTCAACCACTTAACCGCATTACTGGAACATAACCAGTTACCCACTTTACAAGATTACCTGCAATTGTCTGAGAAAGAGTGGCGTGCCCGGGAACAGCAGACGATGTATGGCATGGCGTGGTCAGTTATGTTTGTACTGTTGGAACACCAGGCCGGTGAACAGTTTGTGGCAAAGTTAATGGCGCAGATGGCAGAGCACCCTTGCCAGGCCATTGATCCGATTGCCTTTTGGCAACAGCACTACCCTGGCGGTTTGACTGCATTTGAGCATAAGTGGCGCACAATGCTACTGGCTAATCGATAGGCTAAGGCAACGCAGCGACCAGTGTTTGCGACAGTTGCTGTATAAGCAGGCTCTGTGCGGCAACCGACTGTTCTACGGAGCTCCCTGCTTCGGTTGTTCGGGAAAATGCCCTGCGGCTAGAACACTGCTTTTTTTGTCGACCCAAGCCCAGGATTCCTCCAGCCGCGCG
>JBFKTM010000704.1:0-2219 GCA_041636295.1 Oleiphilaceae bacterium | reverse complement strand
TTTGTAAAACAATATTATGCATAATTCGGGGTGGAAATGAGTCGGACACGGATTAAAATATGCGGCATTACCAGAAAAGAGGATGCATTGGTCGCCTCTGATCTGGGCGCAGATGCATTAGGGTTTGTTTTTTACGATAAAAGCCCAAGGCATGTTAGTATTGAGCAGGCTGCAGAAATATGTCGAGTTATTCCCCCATTTGTGACTAAAGTTGGGCTTTTTGTTAATCCTGATGAGCATGTACTTCGTCGTGTTATTAACGGGGTAAATATCGATTTGTTGCAGTTTCATGGAGACGAAAGCCCGGAATTTTGCCAAAAATTCAATCTTCCTTATATAAAAGCAATACGAGCTAAAAGCTGCGATAGCATTCTTCGTGAAATTAATGCCCATTCAAATGCTTTGGCGGTACTTGTAGATAGCTATGTGCCCGGTGTGCCGGGTGGGACGGGAAGTGTGTTCGACTGGGCGCTATTGCCAGAACAAGATCTTCATAAAGTGATTTTGGCAGGTGGCTTAACGCCTGATAATGTTGCTGAGGCTATAAAGGTTGTGAAACCCTTCGCTGTTGATGTCAGTGGCGGTGTTGAACAATCTAAGGGAATTAAAGATCAAGTAAAAATTGACCAATTTATCAAAGAGGTGGCGAGTGCAGACCAAATATACTGAAGAAATGCTCCAGCAATTACCGGATCTAAGTGGCCATTTTGGTGAATTTGGTGGTCGTTTCGTTTCAGAGACGCTAATGCCCTCTCTGTTAGCGCTGGAAGCTCAATATAATTCGTTAAAAAATGATCCTAAATTCCAAGAGGAGTTTTTCAAAGATCTGGCAGACTATGTTGGCAGACCGTCACCTCTCTATCTAGCAGAAAGACTCACTCAGAAGGTTGGCGGCGCAAAAATATATTTAAAACGCGAAGACCTTAACCATACAGGGGCACATAAGGTTAACAACACTATCGGTCAGGCTCTGTTAGCAAAGTATCTTGGAAAACCGAGAATCATTGCTGAAACAGGTGCTGGGCAGCATGGTGTTGCAACAGCAACAGTCGCTGCACGGCTCGGTTTAGAGTGTACTGTGTTTATGGGCGCAGAAGATGTTCAGCGACAGGCGCTAAACGTTTATAGAATGAAACTTTTGGGGGCTACGGTTGTTCCTGTCGAGAGTGGCACCAGGACACTGAAAGATGCAATGAACGAGGCGATGCGTGACTGGGTAACTAACGTTGATAATACGTTCTACATTATCGGTACCGTTGCCGGCCCCCATCCTTACCCAATGTTGGTAAGAGATTTCCAGACCGTTATAGGTAAAGAGGCTCGGCAACAGTGCCTCGAAAAAGAGGGGCGTTTACCCGATGCGTTAGTCGCCTGTGTCGGTGGTGGTTCCAACGCTATCGGGCTGTTCTATCCATTTATTTCGGATGAGTCGGTTAGGATGATTGGCGTCGAAGCTGCTGGCCATGGCCTGGAAAGTGGCGAACATGCGGCTCCGCTATGTGCAGGTCAGCCTGGTGTTTTGCATGGCAATAGGACCTACCTGATGTCTGATGAAAACGGCCAGATTAGTGCCACGCATTCAGTCTCCGCAGGATTGGATTATCCGGGGGTGGGACCGGAGCACAGCTGGTTAAAAGATGAAGGGCGTGCTGAATATGTCGCCATTACCGATACGGAAGCATTGGATGCATTCCGAACGTTGACTAGAGTAGAGGGCATTATCCCTGCTTTGGAATCAAGCCATGCGGTTGCTTATGCGATGAAGTTAGCGAAAGAGATGAAAGAGGATGAAATTATCATCGTAAATCTTTCTGGGCGAGGTGATAAAGATATGCACACAATCGCTGAAATTGATGGTATATCTTTATAAAAAATTAGTTGGGATTAAATAAATGAGTAGAATTAAAGCCGTTTTATCTTCCCTGAAGAATTCTGGTAAAAGCGCACTTATCCCTTATATTACCGGGGGAGATCCAGAGCCTGGTTTGACTGTTGACTTAATGCATACGCTGGTTGATGCCGGCGCGGATATTATCGAACTGGGTATCCCTTTTTCTGATCCAATGGCGGACGGCCCTGTAATACAGTTAGCGTGTGAAAGGGCTCTCACGCATAATGTTTCTTTGAAAGATATTTTATCAATGGTCGCCATATTCAGAGAAGCAAACCAACAAACCCCTGTGGTCTTAATGGGTTATTTAAACCCAATTGAACGATTA
>JBFKTM010000703.1:0-2222 GCA_041636295.1 Oleiphilaceae bacterium | reverse complement strand
GTAAGGAATCGCGCACCATAATGCTTGAGTGCCGCGCGAAGAAGAACCAGCGAGCTAAGCGCAGCGCCCCCGAGACTCTGTAGGGGCACTGTTGGTGATGACTGGCCGATTATCGTCCTGGCATTGGTATCCACTGCAACCACTCCTCCCCTGAACCACAATGTTTGGGTGGAATGCCTTACACCAAGCGATACTACCTAGCACCTTCTAACAGGTTGCATCATGCAACTTTGTAATAATGTCGACCAAAAAACGGATGAGAAAACAACCGCTAATTTACGATACAGCCTAGCTCATATAGACAAAAATTCCAGCTCAAAAACTTCATTCATTCGTTAACGTAGGTCTGCTTTCGGCTGTCGAATAATCTGATCCCTAGACAAAAGTATTGCTTGTCATTTAGGTCAAGCTTACACTACACTTTGTTATGTACCACTTCTTAGTGGCTCATCCTGAAATATGTTGAAGGTGAGAATTATGAATAACTTTATCACCCCTATCCGCCGCAACTTGAAATTTCACCTCCCTAAAAATACCGTTTCCCACTGGAATGGTGCCGGCCTCCATGTCTCTCAGTTTTTTAACACCATGTCGCTTTTTTTTCCTGAAGGTGAACGCTTCTTTATCCAAAGCGTTCGGCACTACCGTGACCAAATCAACGATCCTGATCTGAGCAAGGCGGTAAGCGCTTTTATTGGGCAAGAAGCGATGCACGGGAGAGAGCACGACGAATACAATAAGGCAATGGTCGATGCCGGCTTTCCGGTTGACCAGATGGAGGCGCACATAACACAACTGCTAAATTTCATTCAGCGTGTCAGCCCCCCCGCCTTTCAACTCGCCATTACCATCGCTCTGGAGCATCTCACAGCAATACTGGCAGACTCACTGCTGAGCAATCCTGAGCAACTGGCGAACTCCGATCCACGTTTTGCAGCTCTCTGGCAGTGGCATGCGTTGGAGGAGACTGAGCATAAAGCCGTAGCCTATGATGTCTATCAGCAAGTGGTCGGTGAAACGCCGTCAACCTATCTGATGCGCACTACAACACTCGTGCTGGCCACTCTTATTTTCTTTGCTCACTGCTATACCTACTACTTTCAAATTATTCGCACGAGTGGAGAACATACCAACTTCAAGGGTTGGTGGACGGTTTTCCGCTTTCAGTGGGTCACGCCTGGCGCGCTAAGAAAAACCATCCCGGCCTGGCTCGACTATTTTAAGCCTGGCTTTCACCCCTGGGATCATGACAACCGTCACTTCCTGAAAATGGTGGATGAATTGGTTGAAAAGGTCGACTCGTTCTCCTCTCCACGAGCAAGAGCAAGAGCAGCCTAACGATGACTCAAATTACGACCAGATTAATCTAAAGTGCTGATCAGGCATCCTTAGTTGCTTCCAGCTGTTGAATTATTTTCTCCAGCTTATCGCCCAGAAAGTGGTTAGCGGCTTTTTCCATGGCACGGGCCAGCTCTGCATGTACTGCCATTTCGGCCAATGGTCGCAGGCGCCAGATCAAATCCGCCAATTGAGGCAGGTCTTCTTTTGGCGGCATGGCATCGTCGTCGTACTTATTCAACACATGGGTCGACACTAGCTTCACCAGTTCATTCGCTACACGTTCCACGTTGCCCCGCAACAACTTGATAATTTCCAGCAACTCTTCAAAGGGAATGCCGGTTGCGACCAGTTCGGCCCCCGCCTTCATGGTACGCATGCTGCGTACCTGAATGTGCTTACCATCAGCTTCAAAGCGAACCAGATCCAACTCCAACGCTTTGCCTACGGTATCCAGGGTTACTTGATTATCAAAAATAGCCAGCAGCTCGTCGATGGACATTACCACCGGCTCTTCATCGGTCCACGGACTGGTGAGTGCCGATTCAATGCCCATGAAATTCCGTAAATCCATCCCCTGCTCCAACGCTTTTAACAGGTCACCAATGGTAGAAAGCGTATAGCCGCGATCCAACAGGTCTGCGATTAGCCGAAGTCGGGAGTAGTGTGCATTCGAGTAGATGCCTTTTCGTCCTCGCAATTTGGGCGGAGGGAGAATACCCCGCTCCTGATAAGCTCGAATATTCCGGGTTGTGGTCTCAGTCGCTCGCGCCAGCTCATCGATTGTATATTCCTTATCGGGCTGGGGCCGTGAGGTGTTATCACCTTTATTTAAATGGGGAACATATTGTGCAATAAAGTTTAGGGTAGAATCGGGCAGTGTC
>JBFKTM010000702.1:0-2235 GCA_041636295.1 Oleiphilaceae bacterium | reverse complement strand
TTGATCTCTGTGACATTGTTTGCAACGGTATTGCTCAAGAGCTAGAGCAACTTCAGCGCAGTTTTAAATAGCTCGTAAGAAACGACTCAAAAAAGCCATGATAAAGATATTAAACCGAACAATACCCTCTACAAACAGTAGACTGCAGCTCTGCTACACTCATCTCTGCAGCTCACTAAGTCTATGCTTCACGTTACTGCTATCACTGCCAACCATCGCCCAGAACATAGAAGAGCAGGCGTTCGGTACCCTAAACCTAAATCCATTAGTGCAGATTTTTGGACTTCCTCAATTAAATAATCGGGTAATAGGTAAGAAAGGGGCTGTTGGGCTTACAGTAGAACAGCAGGTAGCCAATTACCATAGCCAATCGGTCACACAAAGCGAGGCCATTAATCTTGATGGCGAATCCTGGCGCACCAGCATAACCACGACCTACGGTATTGACCCACACTCACAACTGTCACTCTCTATCCCGTTTATTCGTCATTCAGGGGGTTACATGGATAGCGCTATATACCATTGGCATGATGCCCTGGGACTCCCCCAAGGGGCAAGAACGCAAGACACCCACGACGACATTGATATCCGTTACTTTAGAAATAATCAGTCAGTCGTATCGCAACGCTCAGCAACTTCAGGTATCGGAGACATCAGAATCAAATATGGATATCGGCTGCCGATTAAAGAGCGATCGGTAGTAGTCCAAAGTGAAATTAAACTCCCTACCGGCAGTATTGATCGCCTGACAGGCAGCGAAGGCACCGATATATCCGTTGGCTTGATGGTAAACGATGCCGTTACACTGTCAAAACTGCATACCACCCTCTGGTACGGGGGCGCATCCAGCTACCTTGAAAAGAGCAATAGCGAGCTATCAGCAGAACAAAACAACTTGGTATTTTCAGGGAAAATGGGACTTGGCTGGCGTGCATTCGACTCCATTACATTAAAAACACAACTGGATGCCCACTCGGCCATTTATGAGAGCGACACTCAAGAGCTAGGTGAACCTGCCCTCATGCTAACACTCGGGGGAGATATTTACTTTTCAACAGATTACCGACTAGAGCTCTCCGTCGTGGAAGACCTCGTTACCGATGCCTCACCAGACGTTATATTCAACATAAAATTCACTGCGGGCCTATAACCTGGGCCCCGGCGACGATCTGCGAACATCTCTTATATTGGCGGCATATCGTTCTTTACCTTTGCGTCTTAAACTTTTACCCTTTACACCTTACCAAGGTTTGACGATCTACCTAAAAAAGGACACCCCATGAAAGCACCCAAACTGTGGCTCACTGTCGCCAGTTCACTCCCACTGATCATTGCGACCTCAGCTGCACAGGCAAGCGACTTCAGCCTAAGAGTCAGTGATGATTCTGCCCACGCCCAGGTTAATTTGAGCAATAACGCCGCCAATATGGATTTTGGTGCAGGTTATATGTACCACGATGGCAGCCGCCACATCCTTAACATCGATCTGCACGCCAAAGGTCAGACAGCCGTTGGCAATCTACCAACAACGGCAGGCGTCGGTGTACAGTTTACTGGATTTGAAGATGACGACCTTGATGGTGCCGCCGTAGGTCTAGGCGGTTTTGCAAGAGTTAATATTCCTACTGTACCCGGGCTATCATTCGAAGGCGCATTACATTACGCTCCGACTATTCTATCTTTCAGTGACGCAGATGAAATGACCCGTCTTCGTATTCAAGGAAACTACCGCATCATTCAGAACGCCGACGTATTTCTTGGTTATCACTACCTTAATGCAGATTTAGACGGTGGCTCTGATGTCACACTTGATGAGGGTGTTTTTGTTGGCATGAAGTTGATGTTTTAATTGGATTTTTAGCAACGCATCACAATCAGGCCAAGATCACCTTTATAACACCGCTATCCTGTCTTATAGTTGTTCTTATCCGTACACTTGTTTTGGAACTCATCCAAACAAGTGTACTTATTTATAGCGCATTTATTATCTTCTGATTTCTGGCGGTAAAGTGACTTACGCCCCTCGTACCGGAATGGCTCCCCCTATGATACGACAACTGTTTTCCTCCCTAACTATTACATCGATTTTCCTTCTTTTGCTTACCGGCTGTGGTAGCGCGGGTAATGAAGCAGTAAAAGCGGCTGGCAATACAACGAACTCTTTTGCTAGAAACACTGTTACTGCAGACGAAGAGATTATTGATGGAGGCACTTCGGATACAACTTCTTGTTCAG
>JBFKTM010000701.1:0-2246 GCA_041636295.1 Oleiphilaceae bacterium | reverse complement strand
GCTTATAATTAGGTGCTAGGTGCTAGGTGCTAGGTGCTAGGTGCTAGGTGCTAGGTGCTAGGTGTCAGGTGTTAGTGTGGCAGTGATGGCTGCTGCAGGGGGATATCACTGCCTGTTTTTCAGGTTACGATTAGTTAATCATCTTACTCAGTTTATCTCTAACTTCACCGTCAATAACCACCGCTTTATTGGTGGCCATATCCATTAATGCAAAGGTTATGACAGCGTCTGCAATAACTTCTTCTGTTCCATCGAGTGTGATTTTTTGGCTGACTTTGCAGCTCTTGTTGCCAACCGACTCAACATTGGTGGCGATATGTAAAATATCGTTGGGGAGGCCGGGGCGTCGGTAGTTGATATTAATATTGACCAATACGAAGGCTAATTTAAGTTCAGCAAACACTTCCAGTGTATTGTGCGCCTCAAAGAAAGACCAGCGTGCTTCTTCAAGAAACTCAAGGTAGCGAGCGTTATTGACATGGCCATAAATATCGAGGTGATAACCCCGGACTTTAATTTTGATCGCGTCTGGCATCACATACCTCTTAATTGTGATTGGTCTGTAGTTGAGTAATTTTACGTTGGATTGAAAGCGTGTGTTGCATAAAATGGAATAATGGTGCTATATGAATTGTGGGTGGGGATTTTAAAAGACCCTACTTTAAAAAGATAGAGACCCTATTAATTGAAAATACTCTTAAGATAGTTCGCTGTTGGTTTTCCCATTGTCTCCAAATCGTTTAGAATAGCCGGTTTTTTAGGGTCTGCTGATCCATCTTCACTGTATTCAGTTTTTAATAAGCGAGTTTATTCCGTATGCTGGAAGTTAATCCAATCGTTCAGGCCATCAAAGACTATAGGGGTCGAAACGAGACTCTTAGGGGGTATCTTTGACTTTGATACCAAGAAAGAACGCTTAGTCGAGGTTGAGCGAGAGCTTGAGCAGCCGAGTGTCTGGGATGACCCGGATAATGCACAAGCGCTTGGCAAAGAGCGGGCACTGCTTGAGGGTATTGTAAATTCCATTGAAGGAATTGCCAGTGGCTTGGATGATGCTGAGGAATTGCTTGATATAGCGGTAGAAGAGCAGGATGAAGCAACCGTAGCCGAAGTGGAGTCCGAATTGGCGAGTTTGCAGCAGCAACTGGAGACGCTTGAGTTTCGTCGCATGTTTTCGGGGCCGATGGACGCTAATAATGCTTATCTCGATATTCAGGCGGGTTCTGGTGGAACCGAGGCACAGGACTGGGCCAATATGCTACTGCGCATGTTCTTGCGCTGGGCTGAGAGAAAGGGGTTTAAAGCCGAGATCATTGAATTGTCTGCCGGAGAAGTGGCGGGTATTAAGAGTGCAACTATTCAGGTCTCTGGTGAGTATGCATTTGGCTGGCTGAGAACGGAAACCGGGGTACACCGGCTAGTAAGAAAGTCACCGTTTGATTCGGGAAACCGTCGCCATACCTCTTTCGCATCGGTGTTTTTATCGCCTGAAATTGACGATAATGTTGATATAGAGATTAACCCGGCAGATTTACGGATCGATACCTATCGCTCTAGTGGTGCAGGTGGACAACACGTCAATACCACTGACTCTGCCGTGCGAATTACCCATGAGCCAAGCGGCATCGTGGTTCAGTGCCAGAACCAGCGTTCTCAGCATCAGAATAAGGACAAAGCCATGCAGCAGCTTAGAGCAAAACTGTATGAGCTAGAGATGATGAAACGTACCGAGGCGGCACAAGCGATGGAAGACAATAAGTCTGATATTGGATGGGGGAGCCAGATTCGTTCCTATGTGCTCGACTCCTCCCGGATTAAAGATCTGCGTACCAACGTTGAGACAAGTAACTGCAATGCAGTACTGGATGGCGACCTGGATCAGTTTATAGAAGCAAGTTTGAAGCAAGGGCTTTAACACGATGAATAAAGATACCATGAGCGAAGAAAACCAAGTTCAACAAGATGAGAACAAGTTAATTGCCGAGCGTCGGGGTAAGTTGTCAAAACTTCGCGAAAGCTGCAAATCGAATGGTCATC
Source organism: Oleiphilaceae bacterium (assembly GCA_041636295.1). Taxonomy (GTDB): domain Bacteria; phylum Pseudomonadota; class Gammaproteobacteria; order Pseudomonadales; family Oleiphilaceae; genus Alkalimarinus. The sequence goes on along the minus strand of JBFKTM010000701.1, from coordinate 209 downwards.
CAAACGATTTTCGTCGTGAAAATATGGCCGGCGAGTTACAGGCAGAGTTTGGTCATCTTGATAAAGAGGCACTGGCAGATCTTGCCAAGCCGGTCAGTGTTGCTGGACGAGTGATGCGACGTGGTGGGCCGTTTGTTGGTGTTCAGGACATGAGTGGTTCTATCCAGTTTTATCTGGGTAAAAAACTGCAGAAAGAGTCTGATGCCTGG
>JBFKTM010000700.1:0-2246 GCA_041636295.1 Oleiphilaceae bacterium | reverse complement strand
CGAGAGACCCTGCGCATTCGATTAGCATCTGAACTGAACTACCGGGCCGGTCAGTACATTACCGTCTGGAACAAAAACGAGGGGCGAAGTTACTCGCTGGCAAGTGTGCCCGGGCTTGATTCGATGCTGGAGCTTCATGTAAAAGTCATCCCCGATGGAAGGGTCAGCCAATGGCTTGCCAATGGTGTAGAGGAAGGTGACTCGATCGAGATACAAGGGCCCGCAGGGAGCTGTTTCTATACCCCGGAAAGTCAAGAACAACCGATTATTCTGGTGGGAATCGGCACCGGGCTGGCACCGCTCTATGGCATTTTAAACGATGCTCTCAATCAAGGTCACCAGGCACAAATCAACCTCTTTGTTGCAGCCTATCACAGCTCCAGACTCTACTATCTGGAGGAGCTTCACACGCTCGCACGCAGATTCCCACAATTGACCGTTACTCCCTGCGCTATCGAAAATGATACGAATCTTCGATCCTTAGTGACCGGTGATATCAATGAGATTGTTAAACACTATTTTATCAGCACCCAAGGTATGAGAGCCTACCTGTGTGGCTCTGCGGAGCGGGTCCGTCAGCTGAAGAAGTTAATATTCCTGAAGGGGGCTAATCGACAGGATATTTATGCTGATGAATTTATTTAAGGCGTCGCTTATTTGAAGAAGACTAGCTTGGTACCAGATAATAGGGCCTGCTATAAATACTCAGGATGTTTCTGCATAAACAGTGTCAGTGAATGGGTCGCCATTCTGGAGACTTTGCTGTTAAGAAAACCGCTCCACCCTAACAGCCAACCGGGAAGCCCCAGTGCCTGACGGCTCCAACGCCAGAAATTGAAAACATCCCGGTGCTTTACAATCAACCCATCCTGAAACTCGAAGGTCGCATCAATAATGTTATGAACATGACGTCCGGTCTGACTAAATGAATATCTTGGCTCCCAATGGGCCGTTACCTTGCCATGTTGCTCCGACACCGAATAAGCGATACTCAGGTCCTTCCCACGCTCACAGAGCATATGCCACATCGCGCCAATCGCCTTACCCTGCAGCGTGAACGCTTCGTCCTGGAACTGCGCCTGAGGATGATAGCATGATGCCATCGTATGATAGTCGCGCTGCTGAAATGCCTGATAGAAACGCTCAATGAGTTCTTTATGTTCTTGCATGATCACACCTGTTGACGAAGCTTACTGATATAAACGATACCGAGTCACGTTATCGTAATTCAACATAGAATAGCCAAGGCAGCGATTCATCTATAGTGGCAAAAGTGGCATCGAGTAATGCCAATCATGACATTTTCTCGCCAGCGAAAAAGCGCCCGCTAGTTCACCTCAACGGCTTTGGCATAGCTCGCCAGCTCTTCCAATCGGCTAATAATGGCATTTTGCGCGTCTTTAACGGCAAATGGCGACAAGCCCGAAATTTTATCGGGGTGAAATCGATGAAGATGTAAACAGGGGATATGATTGTTAAACGGCTTGAGATCCCCCTTTACCAATACCGGTAAAAATGGATCATTAGCGGGACGGTGGTTAACAAATAATGCCAACACCTGGCTTAATGGTAGCAGCTTGGCCTTGGCAGCTTTGGCTTTATTGCCCGGCAGCATAATATACAGGCCAGGCTTTTTGACGACTTCCCCAGGCACAATATAGAGGCTGGTTGTGCTGATCGCCGCATTATCAATGTAGTTAAAAGTGTCATGGAAAGCATAGGGATCGGGAATGATAATTAGGTTGCGAGCCTGATCATCAGGTAAAAACATACTGTATTTGGTGTATAGCTGTTCAACCGTACTGGAGAATACACACAGCCGATTCTCGAACTGCCGCACAAAGTCAGTCGCCTTCTGGCGATAATCGATATTCCCCAAGTCCCAAATCAGATCTTTATTCGATGGCAACTGGTCTTCCATAACACCCACGTCTCTCCTCCTCTTCATTAACAACACCTCTTATAAGAATAGTCGCCCTTGCGTGGATGAACAGTGTTTTCGGCATTTACCTACTCGGAAATCACCTATTTCGATCAGACATCGTCTCTTCTAGACTCACCACCACAGAACATAAGAAATATAGCAAGGAGTGATGACTAATGAGCTACAACGAGATCTACCTGCTTGTACTCGGCGTCGTGTCGCTGATCAGTGTGGCTACTATCTATATTACAGTGAAAAGAAATAAGTAAGCATTTACTTATATGCTTGATGGGCTAATTCCCGACCATTAATGACTATTTTT
>JBFKTM010000699.1:0-2277 GCA_041636295.1 Oleiphilaceae bacterium | reverse complement strand
TAAAGAGATCGAATCGGAGGCGGAGTGGGTTTCCCCCTGGTGGATCTGTTCTAAAAGTGTTTGTTTTAATGATTCTTTTATGAGTAATGACGACGTATGAATCTGGGGGTTAAAAGCTAAAACGTCTTTATAATTAACTATATTATCCTGATTGATGTCGTCTAGATAGATCTGCGCCAGCGATTGAATGGCCTGTAGCATTTCATCCTGTGTTAACAGAGATAAATCACTTTCATGTTCTGCGATGTAACGATATACCAGGTCCGAGACGAGGCTTATAAAAACGCTGCCTTTGCGTATATCGCCCGCCTGTGCAAGTAAATGGATGGTTCCTAAGTTCTCGGTAGGCACCTCATCCACGATGCCATCATCATTGGCATCAATGTCTATGCCTCCAGTCGCCGACACAAGAATCCACTCATTATCGTCTACACCTGGTAACGAAAGCGTAAAACTCCCCGCCTCGTCCAGGTTGTTATGATCTTCTTTAGCGACCGTTGTTTCGAGCGCTTTGGATAGGTCGGCTAGTTTGTATGCATTAATCGTTGCTCCCGACAATGGGCCTAATGCCGCTTTATTCATAGCCGCGTCTGGTTTTGGCTGAGTTTCAGATTGCCCCCCGCTACTTTTCCCGCCACTTTCTCCACTACTACAACCTACTAATACCAACAGAATAAACCCTGTGAGTAAGTAATTTATGGCTCTCATCATATCCCCTTAAAAATAAGCTGATGCTTGTGAATCATGTACATTGAGTTAATGACATACCTAGAAAATGCTTACGGCAGGAATTGCTTTGACGTCCAACCTGATGTTGGTCGGTGGTTTTACTGATCGGTTCATCTTACAGTGATGATATATCTACCTGCCAAGGGTAAAGCTAAGGCAATGCGTCAACGTCCCCCTTTCTTTGAATATTGTTTGGTGCAGAGTAGCAATCGAGTAATTGAGAAACCATAGGGCATTTGTCCCGTATTTCCCTTAAGGCATCTTTCTCGGTGTGTTGAAATGAATCTGTCGGTTGGGCAATAAGAGCGGGGACAAAGGAGGGGCCAGTAAAAATCATCATGACTTATGAGCGGTATTATATCTCCCACTCATGCCATCAGGGTAATAGCAGTTTCCCTCCTGAAAGCAAGTAGGCAATGGTTGCAGCTCGTCCGTCGACATTTAGTTTTCGGTAGATTTCGCTAAGCTGATTGCGCACAGTCTTGAGGCTGATATTGAGGTTGTCGGCGATTACTTTATCAGGAATCCCTTTAACCAGTTCGTTCACCAGCTGCTGTTGTCGAAGTGTCAGCTCAGGTATCGAACGTGCATGTTGTAACTCTAGATAGAATACGCCCCGAGAACTGGTCACTTTCAATTGGGTATTCTGGTTTAGCGTTACCAATCCATCCGCTGGCAGTTGATCAAACTTCAGCGCAATCCGATTAATGTCAGCCCCTGCTTTATCGGATAGGCCTAACTCGCGCAAAAAACCATCTTCAGCATCAATAATGACACCAAACCGATCACAGACAGCAGAAAAACCTCTCGATGTGGCATGTCGGCGGAAGTGATGAAGCAGATTAAGCCGGAAACCTTCAATAAAGTGCGGTATTAGCCATTCGGTGTATTGGCGATCCGGCTCAATAAAGGGGGTTGATCGATTGGCTCGATAGAATGAAACTATATGGGCCACCCCTTGTTGATTACCGCAATAGATCGTTGATAAAGCATGCTCCAAATTGAAGGGCTTGCAATGTTCTTCATATAACGGATTTAATCTATTGTTGCATTCGAAAACCTGAGAATCCATGAGCTGGGTTTTTCCGTTCAAGCGATAGGCTTCTTCAAATAACGGATCTTTAATCCCACATTTGTTTAGTAAGCGTTCATAGTTTTGCATCATGGCTTCAGGCTGGTTATATAAGAACGTATCCAGCTCATTGAGAGGGCGCCTTAATTCAGAGCGTGTAATCCAGATCCCTGAATCAAACCCAATAACGCTTTGTGCCTGACGAAAAACAAATGTACGAAACTCATTTAACGGAAGCTCCGTGCTCCGGCGATAGATGTTTACTATCAATTCACTTAAAGACTGACTCCAGGTCACAGTAATCTATCCTCGTAATGCACATTCGTGGATATTCAAGAGAAGGACTTTGGCTACGCCTCAATAACTTCGCTAATTAAGTTGATTGTGTCAGTATTTAGAGTAAACCAACGAACCAAGATACTCATTATTATAACGTTCGGCCTCACCCTCATGCCAGTCTGGCTTGAATTGAACTT
>JBFKTM010000698.1:0-2278 GCA_041636295.1 Oleiphilaceae bacterium | reverse complement strand
TTTTCGGGCAGAGTCTTCTGGGTGCATCTTCTATCTCGATAAATGATTGGGCGACCATTATATCGCCTGTGGGAATTAATTGAATGCAGAAATGATCCAATTGATATCATATTGCTTGAATGGATGTTTAGATGGTTTGATGGTCACTGTGTCAAATCTGCATGGGTTATCCCATAACTTTTGCCGGGTTAAGTAGAAGTTGGCGGTGGAGATGATTTTTTGTTGTTTCTGAAGGGTAATGCTCTCTTCGGCACTGCCGTAGGTGTTTTGGTATCTGTATCGTACCTCGACAAAAACAACTGTTTCCTGATGTTGCATTATGAGGTCTATTTCACCCGTGCGGTGGCGAAAATTGCGGATAATCTCTTTGAGTCCTTTCTTTTTTAAAAAAACTGCGGCCATCTCTTCATAGAATAAGCCCGTTGATGTGCGTGATGGCATAATCTCTTCCTTGAGAAAAATTGTTTAAATACTCTGTTATTAAGTGTTTTGAATTTTTTACCTCTCCGTACGCGCTTCGCCGTCAATAAATCGAGCCCAGTCAAGTTCACGATAGATTTGTTTTTTGCTATTCATTGTAAGTAGGCCGGTATTACCACTTACCTGACTTCCGTTTATACGCTCTAGCAGTATGAGGCGGGGGGCCAGTTTATACGTATCTGAGCCCAGTGCGAACAGTCTGTCATAGCGTTGGGATTGGCTTGGGAATAGCTGGTGGATCTGGTGTTTTATGGCGTTGGTTTGGCTTAATACCCATGGCGTTTCAGTGAAGCGCACTCCATTCAGGTCATAATCTTTCTGGGGGGATGGTGTGCCTGAATAGATGTGTGACGTCGAATAGATGGGGATGTCACCAGCAAAGTGGAAGGCAAAAAGGGGTTTAAGTTGTCGGGCGGTTTCGGGTTTGGCAACCATAACAATCGCGTCAATGTCTTGCCTTCTTCGAGGAGTGAACTCCAGGGATTCAATAATAGTATTGCGGACTGAGCGGGCTCTAGCCTTGCTTTTATCGACTGACAGTAATGATTCCACGGTATGAGAAAGTTGTTCTTTGGAGAAGAATGCCTGATCAACAATTTCTCCATTGCGCGCTAACCAATTTTCTGAGAATGCGTTGTAGATGCGTTGCCCCCAGTCGCTTTCTGGCATTATGGTAACTACTTGTCGAGCGCCTCTTGACCACAGTTTTTCTGCCAACTGATTAGCCTCATCCTCTGCTGAAAGGCCAAACTGATAAAGCTGGAAAGGGGGTTGAGCGCCTTCGCTAAGGTAATTCAAAGCTAATACCGGTATAGGTAGGGAGTCCATTTGGCTTAACTCGACCAGAGAGGCTTTGTCGAGAGGGCCGATCACTAGGTCTGGCTCATTGACGAGTATTTCTTGATAAACGGCTGAGAAGTTACGCCCATTGGTGTCGTAAAAAGAAATTTCTGTATTGCTGGATGTGTGGAATTGGTCGGCATAAAACGTGGCAATAAAGCCGTCTCTGACGGCTTTTCCAGCATTAGCTAGTGCGCCAGTCAAAGGCAGGGCTAATGCGATGCTATCAGGGCGTCTGTCAGGTAGTGTGGAAAGCAGCTCCAGCTCTTCAGGAAGCTTTAATGCGGCAGGGTGTGCAGGCCATTGTTCAACCCATGTTGAAAGCGCCAACAGTTGCTGTTCAAGACTAACTTGGTTTTGTTTGATGTTGGTAGCGAGCTGTAGCCAGCCCTCAAATTCATAATTGTCTGTTTGGTCGCGTTGCTGGCTGATTTCTGCGGTGGGTGTTTTGTTAAGCGAGCGCCAGATTATTTCATGGTTTTGCCAGTATTGGTCACCCGAATAAAGTGCTGATGTGTCTGTTCGTTCTTTTGCGGCTAGCAGATGTTGTCCGGTCAAATCATAGGCTGTCGCTTTAAGCTCCCCGGCTTTTCGTTGAATATCAGGGGGGACTAGTTGATAGAAGTGTGTTGGGATGGTATTCAATAGACTGTTCAGTTTGTCGATATTATGTTGCTTTTCGGCGATGGCGAGCGCAATAAGCATGTGCTGTTCTTGAATGTGCTGTGGGCTTGATGGGTAATCGATTGACGCCAGTATTGATTCGGCGTATTCATCATCTCCTCGCAGCAGCAGTTGGTCGGCTGCTTTTAATCGGTAGCTGGCACTTTTTTCAAGGCTGTCTGACTGAGCTGCTTGTTGTAGAAGCTGCTCTACGGGGTCTTGCAACATTGGCTCAGTCGAGGGGGTGTCGATGGTAGCGGTTGGCTGCGTCGTGCACCCGGCGAGTAACAGTAGG